>NZ_JBSGUP010000180.1:0-13018 GCF_053607985.1 Streptomyces sp. NPDC055078 | reverse complement strand
CGCCAGTACTGGCCGGCGTTCCTCTACCTCGCGCCCGCGGCGGCCTTCTACTGCCTCTTCGTCCTGCGCCCGATCGGCCAGACCGCCTGGATCTCCCTGTTCCACTGGGACGGCATCACCCTCGGCCGGTGGGCCGGCCTCGACAACTACACGGCCCTGCTGAACGACAGCCGGATTCCCGCCGCGCTGGGCCACTCCCTGGTCTTCCTCGTCTTCTACGCCTTCTTCCCGGTCGTCATCGGACTCGGCCTGGCCGGCCTGATCTCACGGATCAAGGTCCGCGGTCTCGCCTTCTTCCGCGCCGTGCTCTTTCTGCCGCAGATCCTCGCCACCGTCGTGGTCGCGGTCTCCTGGCGCTGGGTGTACGACATCGACGGTCCGCTCAACGCGGCGCTGAGCGCCGTCGGCCTCGGCTCCCTCACCCGCGCCTGGCTCGGCGACTACGCCACGGCTCTCCCCGCGGTCGGGCTCATCGGCTCCTGGGTGATGTTCGGCCTGTGCATGGTCCTCTTCCTGGCCGGTGTGCAGAAGATCCCGGTGGAGCTGTACGAGTCGGCGCGGCTGGACGGCTGCGGCCCGATCCGGGAGTTCTTCACTGTCACCCTGCCCGCGCTGCGCGGCGAGATCGCCGTCGCCCTGGTGCTCACCGTCACGTACGCGCTGCGCAACTTCGACCTGGTGTGGAACACCACCGCCGGCGGTCCGGGCTCCTCCACCTCGGTCCCCAGCGTCTTCATCTACCAGGGTGCGTTCCTCACCCGAGAGGTCGGCGCCGCCTCCGCGATCTCCATCTGTCTGACCGCGGTCGTCCTCGTCGTCACCGCTGTGATCATCCGCGTGGTGCGCGGGAAGGAGAACTGACGGATGATCACCAGCAGCACTCGC
The DNA here is from genome assembly GCF_053607985.1 of Streptomyces sp. NPDC055078. Lineage (NCBI taxonomy): Bacteria > Bacillati > Actinomycetota > Actinomycetes > Kitasatosporales > Streptomycetaceae > Streptomyces > Streptomyces sp. NPDC055078. The sequence continues at coordinate 12,133 of NZ_JBSGUP010000180.1, read as the reverse complement.
CGCCAGACCGTCATCGGCCACGCCGTCCTCTGGGTCGCCGCACTCCTCGCGCTCTATCCCTTCCTGTCCGTCCTGCTGCTCGCGCTGAGTGAGCCGGGCAGCCGCCACAGCGGCTTCTCGATCCCCACCTCCATCAGCTTCGCCAACTTCGCCGAGGCATGGGACCGGGGGCTCTCGGCCCAGCCGCTGATCTCCAGCATGCTGGTCGCCGTCTGTGTGGTGGTCGGCACCATCCTGCTCGCCGTCCTCGCGGGCTACGCCTTCTCCGTCTTCCCCTTCCCCCTCAAGGGGCCCCTGCTGGTGCTGCTGCTGGCCGGACTGGTCACGCCGTACGAGGCGACCGTCATCCCGCTCTACCACCAGCTCAAGTCCTGGGATCTGATCAACACCTACTGGGCACTGATCCTCCCGCAGATCGGCCTCTCCCTGCCGTTCGCGATCTTCTGGATGCGGACCTTCTTCGACTCCACGCCGCCCGCACTGCGGGAGGCCGCCTCGGTGGACGGCGCATCGAAGTTCCGTACGCTCCGGTCGATTCTGCTGCCGATGGCGATGCCGGCCATCGGCACCCTCGCCGCCCTGCTCTTTCTCTTCGCATGGAACGAGTTCCTGCTGGCTCTGGTGCTCGTACCGGACGACCAGAACGTGCAGACCGCACCGCTCGCCCTGTCGTTCTTCGCGGGCAACCGCCGCAACAGCGACCCCGGCGTCACCGCAGCCGCGGCCGTCCTGGTCGCACTTCCCGTGCTCATCAGCTATATCGCCCTGCAGCGCCGCATGATCCACGGCATGCTCGCCGGGGCCGTGAAGGAGTAACACCGTGTCAGCCCCCCTGTCCCCGCGTGTCTTCGACAGCCCCGGCGCACTCGGCGAGACCCTCGCCCACGAGATCGCCGACGGCATCGCCGAGGCCGGGCGGGCCGGACACCGCTATGTGCTGGGCTGTCCGGGCGGCCGGAGCCCCAAGCCGGTGTACGAAGCACTCAGCGTCCTGACCGCCGGGCGCGGACTCGATCTGCGCCATGTCGTGATCGCCATGATGGACGAGTACGTCGTGCCCGCCCCGGCCGGCGGCTTCGAGGACGTCGCGCACAGCGCCCACAACAGCTGCCACCGCTTCGCCGCCGAGGAGATCGTGGCGCCGCTCAACGCGGCGGCCGGTCCCGGCCTCGGCATCCCGGCGGAGTCCGTCTGGTTCCCGCACCCGGCCGACCCGGCCGCTTTCGAGGAGCGGCTGGCACAGGCGGGCGGAGTGGACCTGTTCATCCTCGCCTCGGGCGCCTCCGACGGCCATATCGCGTTCAATCCGCCCGGCTCGCCCGAGGACAGCCGCAGCCGGATCACCGTCCTCGCCGACACCACCCGCGAGGACAACCTGGGCACCTTCCCGGACTTCGCCTCGATCGACGATGTCCCGCGCCACGGCGTCACGGTGGGGGTGCGCACCATCGTCGAGCACTCCCGCCGCGCGGTGATGGTGGTGCACGGGAGGCACAAGCGGGAGGCCGTCCGCCGGCTCACCACCGGTGCGGGCTACGACCCGTCCTGGCCGGCGACGCTCATCGCGCTCTGCAAGGACCCCGACCTGTATGTGGACCGGGCCGCCGCCGGCACCGAGGAGGACGCGGCATGACGTACGACCTGATGACCCTCGGCCGGGTCGGCGTGGACCTCTACCCCGAACAGACCGGGACCGGCCTCGCCGAGGTGCGGACCTTCGCCAAGTACCTGGGCGGCAGCGCCACCAATGTGGCGGTCGCCGCCGCCCGGCACGGGCTGCGCTCCTCGGTGACCACCGGGGTCGGTGACGATCCGCTCGGCCGGTTCGTCCGCACCGCGCTGCGCGGCTTCGGTGTGGACGACCGGCATGTGGTGACCGTCCCCGGCGCCCAGACCCCGGTCGTACTCTGCGAGATCTTCCCGCCGGACGACTTCCCGCTCTACTTCTACCGGCCGGGCGCCCCCGATCTGCGGATCACCGAGGACGACCTGGACACCGAGGCACTGCGAGCGGCCAGGGTCGTCTGGATCACCGGCAGCGGACTGTCCGCCGAGCCCTCACGCGGTACGACACTGCGCGCCGCCGCCGACCGGGAGCCGGGCACCGACACCGTCTTCGACCTGGACTGGCGCCCGGCGTTCTGGGACGACCCGGACCAGGCCCCGGCCCACTACGCCCGCGCCCTGGAACACTGCACCGTCGCCGTCGGCAACCGTGACGAGGTCGAGGTGGCCGTCGGCACCCGCGATCCGGACCGGGCAGCCGATCTGCTGCTGGAGCGCGGGGTGCGCCTCGCCGTGGTCAAACTGGGGCCCGCCGGAGTGCTGGCCCGCACCGCCACCGAGAGCGTGGTGGTGCCACCGGTGCCGGTGGACGTCGTCAACGGGCTCGGCGCGGGCGACGCCTTCGGCGGTGCGCTGGTGGCCGGTCTGGTGGCGGGGCTGCCGCTGACCCGGACGCTGGAGAACGCCAACGCCGCCGGGGCGATCGTCGCCTCCCGCCACTCCTGTGCGGACGCCATGCCCACCCCCGATGAGATCGACCGGCTGCTGGCCGGTCGCCGTACCACCCCTGGAGCACAGCTGTGATCACCACCGTCCGCCCCGCCGCCGACATCGCCTCGGTGGGGCGTCTCCGGCTGACCGACCCGGACGCCATCCGCCGGGCCGCCGCGGCCCGCCCCCGGTTCGACCCGGCGGGGCTCGCCCGGCCGCTGTTCATCCTGGCCGCCGACCACCCGGCGCGCGGCGCGGTCGCGGCCGGCGGCAACCCGACGGCCATGGGCGACCGCCATGAACTGCTGGCCCGCTGCCTGGAGGCGCTCTCCAGGCCCGGCGTGGACGGCTTCCTCGGCACCGCCGATCTCGTCGAGGACCTGATACTGCTGGGGGCACTCGACGGCAAGCTGGTCCTGGGCTCGATGAACCGAGGCGGACTGCCCGGCTCCTCCTTCGAACTCGACGACCGCTTCGGCGGCTACGACGCACGGGGCATCGCCGAGAGCGGTCTGGACGGCGGCAAAATGCTGCTCCGCATCGACCCCGCGGAACAGGGCACCGCACAGACCCTGAGCGGCACGGCCCAAGCCATCAACGAGCTGGCCGAACGACGGCTGCTGGCCCTGGTGGAACCCTTCAAGTCGGTCCGCGAGAACGGCAGGGTCCGCAACATCCTGGAGCCCGACGCCCAGATCTGGGCCAACAACATCGCCCAGGGCCTCGGCCGCACATCCGCCCACACCTGGCTGAAGGTGCCGGTGGTGGACGAGATGGAGCGGATGATGGCCTCCACCACCATGCCGACGCTGCTGCTGGGCGGCGAGGGCGGCGGCGATCCCGACGCGATGTACGCCTCCTGGCAGAACGCCCTGCGGATCGAGCACGTCCGCGGGCTCATCATCGGCCGCACCATGCTCTTCCCGCCGCACGACGATGTGGCCGGCGCGGTGGACACGGCGGTCTCGCTGCTGGGCCGGGGGGACACGCGATGACCGGCTCCCTGCATCTGCCCGCCGGTTCCGCGGGCTCGACCGGCCCGTCCGGTTCGACCGGCTCGGCGGGCTCGACCGGTTCATCCGGTTCATCCGGCTTCCGGCTGGTGATCACCCCGGAGGACGCGGGCTGGGCCTACAGCTCGCTGCGCGTACTGGAACTGGCGGCCGGTGAGTCCATGGAGTTCACCACCGGCGACAGCGAGTGCATCGTGCTCCCCCTGGCCGGCTCCTGCCGCGTCACCGTCCGCGGACAGGGCTCCGGCAGCCACACATTCGACCTCGCCGGCCGGACCGACGTGTTCGCGCGGGTCAGCGACTTCGCCTACGCACCGCGCGACGCCACGGTGTCGGTTCACTCGGTGGAGGGCGGGCGGTTCGCGCTGCCCGCCGCCCGCTGCGAGCGGCGCCTGGAACCGGCGTACGGGCCGGCCGACCAGGTCTCGGTGGAGATCCGAGGAGCGGGGAACGCCACCCGCCAGGTCAACAACTTCGCCTCCCCCGAGGGCTTCGGCTGCGACCGGCTGGTCGCGGTCGAGGTGCTCACCCCGGACGGCAACTGGTCCTCGTACCCACCGCACAAACACGACGAGCGGAACGAGGGAGAGGCCGTACTCGAAGAGATCTACTACTTCGAACTCGGCTCGACCGGCGGCCCCGGCCCCGGCTCCGAACCCCTCGGCTACCAAAGGGTGTACGCGGACGGCATCGACCTCCTCGAAGAGGTCCGCCACGGCGACGCGGTACTGGTGCCCCGCGGCTACCACGGCCCGTCGATGGCCGCCCCCGGCTATCCGATGTACTACCTCAATGTGCTGGCGGGACCGCACCCCGAGCGGACCATGGCCTGCTGCGACGACCCCGCCCACCACTGGGTGCGGGCCTCCTGGGAAGACATGCCGACCGATCCGCGCGTGCCTCTGTGCGATGCGGAGGGAGCCCGGTGAGCACCGTTCAGGGCACCCGGCGGCTGACCACCGCCCAGGCGCTGGTGTCGTTCCTGGCCCAGCAGTACACCGAGCGCGACGGCGTCGAGCACCGGCTGATCGAGGGCTGCTTCGGCATCTTCGGCCACGGCAACGTCGCCGGAATCGGGCAGGCGCTGCTCCAGCAGCCCGAAGACCTGGCCTACTACCAGTCGCGGAACGAGCAGGCCATGGTGCACGCCGCCGTCGCCTTCGCCCGCACCCGCCGCCGGCTCTCCACCCTCGCGTGTACGACCTCGGTCGGGCCCGGCGCCACCAATATGGTGACCGGCGCGGCGCTGGCCACCATCAACCGGCTGCCCGTACTGCTGCTGCCCGGCGACACCTTCGCCACCCGGGCCGCGAGCCCGCTCCTCCAGGAGCTGGAGCTGCCGTACGCCGCCGACATCACCGTCAACGACGTCTTCCGTCCGGTGTCCCGCTTCTTCGACCGGATCTGGCGTCCCGAGCAACTGCTCTCCTCGGCGGTGCAGGCCATGCGGGTGCTGACCGATCCGGCCGAGACCGGCGCGGTCACGATCTCGCTGCCGCAGGACGTCCAAGCCGAGGCTTGGGACTTCCCCGAGGAGTTCTTCGAGCGCCGGGTGTGGCATGTACGCCGCCCCGCTCCCGAGGAGTCGGCGCTGGCCGAGGCCGTACGGCTGCTGCGCGCGGCGGAGCGCCCCCTGATCGTGGCGGGCGGCGGTGTGATCCACTCCGACGGCACCGACGCGCTGGCCGAGTTCGCGGCGGCCACCGGCATCCCGGTCGCCGTCACCCAGGCGGGCAAGGCCGCGCTGCCCTACGGCCACCCGGCCGCCGTCGGCGCGATCGGGCACACCGGCAGCCCGGCCGCCAACGCACTGGCCCGCGAGGCCGATGTGGTTCTCGGCATCGGCACCCGCTGGCAGGACTTCACCACCGCCTCCCGGACCCTCTTCGCCCATCCGGACATCCGGTTCATCAACCTCAACATCGCCTCCTTCGACGCCGCCAAGCAGGCCGGTCTCATGCTCCAGGCGGACGCGCGTGCCGGTATCGAGGCGCTGAGCCGCGCGCTCGCCGGGCACAGCGTGCCCGATGGTCTCCGTGAACGGGCGACCGAACTGGTCCGCCGCTGGGACGAGACGGTGGACGCCGCCTTCACCCGGCGCAACACCCCCCTGCCCAGCCAGAGCGAGATCCTGGGCGCGGTCCGCGACGCCGTGGACGACCGCGACGTGGTGATCTGCGCCGCCGGTTCCCTCCCCGGTGACCTGCACAGACTCTGGCGCCCCAGCGACCCGCTGGGCTACCACGTGGAGTACGGATACTCCTGCATGGGCTATGAGATCGCGGGCGGCCTGGGCGTGAAGATGGCGGCCCCGGACCGCCAGTCGGTGGTTCTGGTCGGCGACGGCTCGTATCTGATGATGGCTCAGGAGATCGCGACCGCGGTCGCCGAGGACCTCAAACTGGTCATCGTGCTGGTGGAGAACCATGGGTACGCCTCCATCGGCGCGCTCTCCGAATCCCTCGGCTCCGAGCGCTTCGGCACCCGGTACCGCTACCGGGACGGCGACACCGGCCGCCACGACGGCGCGGTCCTCCCGGTCGACCTGGCCGCCAATGCGGCGAGCCTGGGCGCGGATGTCATCCGGGCCCGCGGAGCCGACGGTTTCCGCGAGGCGTTCGCGGCCGCGCTGGCCAGTGACCGTACGACGGTCGTGCACATCGAAACGGACCCGCTGGCCGCCGCGCCCCCCTCCGGGGCGTGGTGGGACGTGCCGGTGGCCGAGGTGTCCTCACTGGCCTCGACGACCGCCGCCCGCCGCACGTACGAGAAGGAGAAGGCGGCGCAGCGCCCGCTCCTGCGCCCGGCCGACTGACTCCGCCCCGCGCCGTCCCTGAGGGATTCCACGAACACCGCGCCCAGTTCGTGAGCAAGGTACGGGACGGTGATCGGTACATCTTCACCCGGTGGTGTCCGGTGCGGCCGTTGACATCACGTGGCCGATGAACGCACACTCTGGGAGATGAGTGAACTGTAGTTCACCTGGCGAACGAATGCCAGTGGGTCCATGGGGTCCACCGGCCCCTGACAAGGAAGCCCTCCATGGACAAGGTCAGACACAGCGCCGCCGAGGCGGTCGGTGACATCGGGGACGGTGCCTCCCTCGCCGTCGGCGGCTTCGGGCTGAGCGGGGTGCCGACCACGCTGATCGCCGCACTCCGCGCCCGCGGCACCGGCGGCCTGCGCGTGGTCTCCAACAACTGCGGAGTCGACGGCGCCGGACTCGGCACCCTGCTGGCCGACGGCCGGATAGCCCACGTGACCGGCTCGTACATCGGCGAGAACAGGGAGTTCGCGCGGCAGTACCTCGGCGGTGAGCTGGAGGTCGAACTGGTCCCCCAGGGGACGCTGGCGGAGCGGCTGCGGGCCGGGGGGTGCGGAATCCCCGCGTTCTTCACCCCGGCCGGGGTCGGCACCCAGGTCGCCGACGGCGGTCTGCCCCTGCGGTACGGCACCGACGGCCGGGTGGCCGTGCCGAGCCCCGCCAAGGAGGTCCGCTCCTTCGCCGGGCGCGACCATGTGCTGGAGTACGGCATCACCACGGACTTCGCGTTCGTCCGGGCCGCCCGGGGCGACCGCGCCGGCAATCTCGTCTTCAACAAGGCATCCCGCAACTTCAACCCGCTGGCCGCGATGGCTGGCCGGATCACCATCGCCGAGGTCGAGGAACTGGTCGAACCCGGCGAGCTGGACCCGGACACCGTGCATCTGCCCGGCGTGTTCGTCCAGCGGGTGGTGGCGCTCACCCCCGAGCAGGCCGCCGACAAACAGATCGAGAAGAGGACGGTGCGCGCCTGATGGCCTGGACCCGTGAAGGGATGGCCGCCCGCGCGGCGGCCGAGCTGACCGACGGTTCCTATGTCAACCTCGGCATCGGACTTCCCACCCTCATCCCCGGCCTTCTGCCCGAGGGGGTCGATGTGGCACTCCACTCGGAGAACGGCATCCTCGGCGTCGGCCCCTATCCGTCGCCCGACGGGATCGACCCGGACCTCATCAACGCGGGCAAGGAGACCGTCACCGTACGGCCCGGAGCCTCGTACTTCGACTCCGCGCTCTCCTTCGGCATGATCCGCGGCGGCCATATCGACACCGCCGTCCTGGGGGCCATGCAGGTCTCCGCCACCGGAGATCTCGCCAACTGGTCCATTCCCGGCAGAATGGTCAAGGGCATGGGCGGTGCCATGGATCTGATCCACGGCGCCCGCCGGGTCATCGTGCTGACCGACCACACCGCCAGAGACGGCTCGCCCAAGATCGTCCAGCAGTGCACCCTCCCGCTCACCGGCCGCGCGTGTGTGCACCGCGTCATCACCGACCTCGCCGTCCTCGACATCACCGACGAGGGGCTGCTGCTCGTGGAGACCGCGCCCGGCACCACCCCCGAAGAGGTACGGGAGAAGACCGCCGCCCCCGTCCGCACCCCCCGTCCTGCCCCCTCGCTCCGCTGAGCAAGGAGCCACTGTGTCCGACCGCCTCCGGGACGTCTCTGCCGTCGACGCCGTCCGCACCCCGACCGGGAAGTACGGCGGCGCGCTCTCGGACGTACGGCCCGACGATCTGGCGGCGGGCGTGCTCGCCGCCCTGATCTCCCGTACGCCCGGCCTCGACCCCGCTTTGGTCAATCCGCGCGGCGGCGCCATCGCCGTCGGTCAGGGTCTCGCACTCGCCCTGGAGAGGTGACCCCGTGACCACCACCCGCACCACGATCCCCGAACAGCCGGACCAGGAACAGATCAGCGCCGAGATCGCCGGCGCCCACGAAGCCGCGCGGAAGGCGGTGGCGGACGGCGGCGCACCGCCGCCGCACCACCCCACTCGCGCCTTCACCCCGTACCGCAGCAGCCTGCTGCGCCACCCCCTCCGTCCGCCGGCCGTCGTCGGTGACGAACCGGAGGCGGCAGAGACCACCGGGCCGGTCTTCGGCGTCACCGATGTCACCGAACTGGACGCGGACCTGACCCGGCAGCACCCCGGCGAACCGCTCGGCGAACGGATCGTCGTCACCGGACGGGTCCTCGACCGGGCGGGACGACCGGTGCGCGGACAACTGGTCGAGGTCTGGCAGGCGAACGCCTCGGGCCGCTACGCGCACCAGCGCGACCAGCACCCCGCGCCGCTCGACCCGAACTTCACCGGCGCCGGCCGCTGTCTCACCGACGACGACGGCCGGTACCGGTTCACCACGATCAAGCCGGGCGCGTACCCCTGGCGCAATCACCGCAACGCCTGGCGGCCGGCGCATATCCACTTCTCGGTCTTCGGCACCGCGTTCACCGAGCGCCTGGTGACCCAGATGTACTTCCCCGGCGATCCGCTCTTTCCGTACGACCCCATCCTTCAGTCCGTCACCGACCCGGCCGCGCGCGCCCGGCTGGTCGCCGAGTACCGCCATGAGCTGTCCACTCCGGAGTGGGCGCTCGGCTACCACTGGGACATCGTCCTGGACGGGCCGGCCGCCACCCTCCCCGACCCGGAGGACCACTGATGCCGCATCCCACCCCCGCACCCACGCCTTCCCAGACCGTGGGCCCGTTCTACGGCTACGCGCTGCCCTTCCCGGGCGGCGGCGCCATCGCGCCCGCAGGTCATCCCGGCACCGTCACCGTGCACGGGTATGTATGGGACGGGAACGGCGACCCGGTGCCCGACGCGCTGGTCGAGACCTGGCAGGCCGTCCCCGAGCCGCTGCCCGGCTCACTGCGCCGGGACCCGGTGACGGGCGGATTCCTCGGCCGGGACGGGGTGGGTTTCACCGGCTTCGGGCGGGTGGCGACCGACCCGGACGGCCACTGGGCGGTCCGGACCCTGCCGCCGCCCGCGACCGCGCCGTATCTGGCGGTGTGTGTGTTCGCGCGCGGGCTCCTTCATCATCTGTACACCCGCGCCTACCTCGGGGAGCCTGCCCCGGACGCCCTGCTGGGCGCGCTGGCTCCCGGGCGCCGGGCCACCCTGGTCGCGTCCGAGGAGCGCGAGGGTGTCCACCGTTTCGACATTCATCTGCAGGGGGAGAAGGAGACGGTTTTCCTTGACTTCCACCGATGAGCCGGCCGGTACCGCCGAGGCGGACACCGAGGCGGACACCGGGCTGCTCGCACCGCTCCGGGCCGGCTGCCCCGCCGAGACCGCCACGGGCGACCGGGCGGTGCTCCAGGCCCTGCTGGACGCCGAAGCCGCGCTGACCCGGGCGCAGTCCGCCCTCGGACTTGCCCCGGCGGCGGCGGGCCGCGCCGTCACCGAGGCGGCGCGGGCGGACCTCTTCGACCCGCGCTCCCTCGCCCTGCGCGCCCGCCGGGGCGGCAACCCGGTCATCCCGCTGATCGCCGACCTCACCCGGCGGGTGGCCGAAGACTCCCCGGACCACGCCGGGTTCGTCCACCGCGGGGCCACCAGCCAGGACATCGTGGACACCGCGCTGATGCTGGTCGCCGCCCGGACCCTCGATCTGATCACCGCCGATCTGGTACGGACCGGTGACGGCCTCGCCACCCTGGCTCGGGCCCACCGCGACACCCCCATGCCGGGCCGCACACTCACCCAGCACGCCGTGCCGATCACGTTCGGGCTCAAGGCCGCCGGATGGCGCTCCCTCGTCCTGGACGCCCATGACCGGCTCGCCCGCGTCCGGACCTCCCTGCCCGCCCAACTCGGCGGCGCGGCGGGCACCCTGGCCGCTTTCGGGGCGTACGGTCCCGAGGGCCGCGACCGGGGCCCCGAGCTGATGGCCGCCTACGCCGCCGAACTGGGCCTCGCCGCGCCCGTGCTGCCGTGGCACACCCTCCGTACGCCTGTCGCCGATCTCGGCGGCGCTCTCGCGTTCACCGCCGGGGCGCTGGGGAAGATCGCCGCTGATGTGCTGGTGCTCTCCCGTACGGAGATCGGCGAGGTCGCCGAGGCGTCCGGCGGCGGCTCCTCCGCGATGCCGCACAAGTCCAACCCGGTCAGGGCGACCCTGATCGCGTCCGCCGCCCGGCAGATCCCGGCGCTCGCGTCCGTCCTGCACGGCTCGCTCGCCGCGGAGGACGAGCGGCCCGCCGGGGCCTGGCACGCGGAGTGGGAACCGCTGCGCGGCGCGCTGCGGCTGACCGGCGGCGCAGCGTGTGACGCGGCCGAACTCTGCGGCGGGCTGACGATCCGGCCGGAGCGGATGCGCGCCAACCTCGACCTGACCGGCGGTCTGATCCTCAGCGAGCGGCTGACCGCCCACCTCACCCCCCTCATCGGCCCCGGCCCCGCGAAGGAAGTGGTCGCCCGGGCCGCCCGGCGCGTCGCCGACGAGGGCACCGCACTGGCCGACGCGCTGCGGCGGGAAACGGACCGCCTTCCCGAGACGCTGCCCGGCGAACTCCTGGACCCGCTCGGATACCTCGGCTCCGCCGCCCTGCTCACCGACCGCGCACTCACGCGCCGGCCCCACCAGGAGTGCTGATGACCCTGCACCACCGCGCCGACGGCCCGCCCGACGCGCCCCCGCTCTACCTCGGCCCGTCACTGGGCACCTCGCTCGCCGTCTGGGACCGCCAGGTCCCCGCGCTCGCCCGGCACTTCCGTGTCGTCCGCTGGGATCTGCCCGGCCATGGCACGTCACCGGCGGGACCGCTGCCCGCGCCCGCCACCCTGGCCGGCCTGGCGGGGCTGGTACTCGAACTGGCCGACACCCTCGGCCATGACACGTTCGCCCACGCGGGCATCTCCCTGGGCGGCGCGGTCGGCGCCTGGCTGGCCGCGCACCACACCTCGCGGATCACCTCGCTGGCCCTGGTGTGCTCCTCGGCCCGGTTCGGCGAGCGCGCACCCTGGCTGGAACGGGCCGAGGCGGTCCGCGCCCAGGGGACGGAACAGATCGCCGCGGCCGCACCCGAACGCTGGTTCACCCCTGCCTTCGCCGCCTCGGGCGATCCGGCCGTCGCCGCTCTGGTCGCGGATCACCGGTCCGTCGACCCACAGGGGTACGCGGCCTGCTGCGAGATCCTCGCCGACCTGGATCTGCGGCCCGACCTGTCCCGTATCACCGCACCGACCCTGATCGTCGCCGGACGCGAGGACCGCCCCACTCCGCCGCCCCACTCCCGGGCCCTGGCCGACGCCATCCGCGACTCCCGGCTCGTCGAACTGCCGCACGCCGCCCACCTCGCCGCCGTCGAACAGCCCCGCGCCGTACTCGACGTGCTCCTCGCCCATCTCGGCGACGGACCCGGCCCCGCCGGGTCCGGCATGGCGGTACGGCGGGCGGTGCTCGGCGACGCGCACGTGGACCGCGCGATCGCCCGCACCACCCCCTTCTCCGCCCGCTTCCAGGACTTCATCACCCGCTACGCCTGGGGCGAGATCTGGGCCGACGACACCCTGGACCGCCGCACCCGCAGCTGCATCACCCTCACCGCCCTGGTCGCCGGCGGCCACCAGGAGGAGCTGGCCCTGCATGTCCGCGCCGCCCTGCGCAACGGTCTGACGCCGGACGACATCGCCGATGTGCTGCTCCAGACCGCCGTCTACTGCGGGGTGCCCGCCGCCAACGCGGCCTTCGCGGTCGCCGCGGACGTCCTGCGCGAACACGACACCGGTTCCTCGGCCGGCTGACCCACGCCACGGCACGGTCCGGTGGACGGGCACCCCCGTCCACC
>NZ_JBSGUP010000179.1:0-13023 GCF_053607985.1 Streptomyces sp. NPDC055078 | reverse complement strand
GAGTGGGAGGGTCGTACGGCTGCCGGAGGCCGGAGGCAGGGTGCCGGGTGCCGGGTGCCGGGTGCGGTGCCTCCCTGCGCTGCTTCTTCGGGGAGGCACCGCGTGGGCTATCGCTTCTTCACCGCGATGGCCTCGAACTCCACGATGAGTTCGGGCTGTACCAGCCCGGCGACGAACACAAAGGTCGAGGGCGGCCGGGTCGGCAGCCATCGGTCACGGACCGACCGGATCTCCGGCAGCGCCTCCGGCCTGGCGATGAAGCCCGTGACCTTGACGATCCGGTCCATCGAGCTGCCGGCCGCCTCCAGGGTGCGCGCCATATTGGCGAACGCCTGCTCGGTCTGGGCGACGGGATCGTCCACACCGACGACGGCGCCCTCCTCGTCCCAGCCGATCTGACCGGATGTGAAGACGAGCTGGTCCACGGTGCCCGCCCAGTGCCAGGCGGCGCCCGAGAGGACGCCGGGCACCTCGGTGACGAGTTCGAACTCCGCGGCCATGTCAGCCCTCTTCGACGAGCGCGATCGCCCGCACCGGTCCTGCGGTGCCGTTGGCGATCTTCAGCGGCATGGCGATCACCTGGAAGCCGTGCGGCGGCAACTGGTCGAGGTTGGCCATCTTCTCCATGTGGACGTACTCCTTCTCCAGCCCGAGCAGATGACAGGGCCAGAGGTACTTGGGGTCGTGGCCGTGCTCGTGGTAGTCCGCGGCCCACGCGGCGTACGGACGGTCGTAGCTCCATGCGTCCGTCCCGACCGTGGTGACGCCCTGGTCGAGCATCCACTCCAGGGCCGCGCGGCTCATACCGCCGCCCCGGGTCATGTACTCGTCCGTGCCGAAGTACTTGTCGTTCCCGGTCATGGACAGAACGATGTCGCCGGGCTTGAGCGTGTAGTCGATGTCGCGGAACTTCTGCTGGAGCCTCTTGAGGGACAGCTCCTCGCCGTCCTCGCAGTCCTGGATGTCGATGACGACACCGTCGCCGATGCAGCGGTCGAGCGGCCACTCCTCGATCGTCTTCGGCTTGGAGCCGTCCGCCATCCGCGGACCGAAGTGCCACGGGGCGTCCATGTGTGTACCCGTGTGATCGGTGATCTCCAGGTTGCAGATGGCGTACGCCTCACCGGGAGTGGGCCAGTCCTGCGGGTCGATGTCGTAGTTGTCCTTGTTCCACTGGGCCCCCTCCGAATGGGGCACCAGGGTGACGCCTTTGCCGTCGAGAGTCGGGTCGGTGTCAACGGTCATCGAGAGGTCGACGATTCGCCTGGTCAAGGGAGAGCCTCACCTTCACTTGCGATTTCGTATCCACTATGCGGATATGAAATCAACAGGTCGGATATTGTGTCCGCGACATTAGATGTGGTGCGGAGCCTCGTCAATGGCGGAGACGGCTTCTTTTGAGCCGGAGCGGCAGAGACCTCCCGCGCACTGTTCCGCCGCCGGGAGGGACGGGCCGAGGTGTCCCGCACGACGCGAGGGGGCAGCGTGGGCGCCCGCGCCGCACGGCGCAGGGAGCACCGCGCCGAGGCACGGCACCCGCGTACGTGGCCTGGGGCATCGTGCTGGAGGCAGGCACCTGCGCACAGCCCCGCGAACTCCGCCCCGCGAACTCCGCCCCGCGAACTCCGCGCCGGGGGCACTGTGCCGGAGCCGGAGCCGGCACGGCGCGGAAGCACCTGCCGGGCACCCCGCCCGCGTACGGCCCCGAGAACACCGCGCCGGGGAGCACCATGCCCGCGTCGGAGTCGGCACGGCGCGGAAGCACCCGCTGGGCACCCCGCCCGCATACGGTGCCGCGAACACCGTCCGTCTACGGCCGCGGCAGCACCGTCCGCGTACGGCCCCGGGAACACCGCGGCCGGTGGTGTCCCGTCCGGGAACGCGCGCCTTCCGTCACCTACCCCCGCTGCCGCCGCCCGGCCACGCTCGTCGTACCGTCCCGCAGGAACGCCTCGACTCCCGCACGCAGTTCCCCGCTCGGGCCGAAGCAGGCACGGCGCAGTCCGTCGGCGTCGAACGACGGGCGCGGGTGTGCCGCGTCGAGCACGCCACCGATGATCTTCTTGTTGGTGGCGGTCGCCTGCGGCGCGAGCCGGGCGGCGCGGCGGGCGAGCCGCAGGGCGGCCTCGACCTGGGCCCCCTCGTCCGCCAGTTCCGCGACGGCTCCGGCCTGCCAGGCCCGCCGGGCGTCCACCCGCCGGCCGAGCAGCAGCATCTCGCGGGTCAGCGAGCCACCCCACACCGATGCGAAGCGACGCAGACCCGTATCGGAGTACACCAGGCCGAGATCGCCAGCCGGTATGCCGAACGAGGCGCCGCGGGCCGCGACACGGGCGTCGCAGCAACACGCCAGTTCGAGTCCGCCGCCCAGCGCGGGACCGCCGATCGCGGCGATGACCGGAAACACGGACCTCTCCAGCACGTCGAACACCGCATGGGCCGGATGGGCGATCAACTGCTCGGCGTGCGGCTCGAAACGGGGGCCGGCGACGCTGCGCAGGTCGTAGCCCGCGCAGAACGCCGGTCCGTCGCCGGTGAGTACCACGGCGCGGGCCTCGATATCACCGAACACCCGGGCCAGTTCGCCGAGAGTCGCGGCGTCGAGCGCGTTGCGCCGTCCTGGCCGGTCGAGTGTCACGACCGTGATGCCCGGTTCCACCTCCTCGACGCGGACGGCCGGGCGGGGAGACGGCTCAGTGCGCACGCCCGTCCGCCCTCTGTTCGGCCAGCCGCCGGAAGGGTTCCAGCGCCCGGGGATCGACCACCGCGTCACGGTCGACCACGCTGTCCGGCTCCGCCCCCATCAGCAGCCGTTTCATCGGCACCTCCAAAGGCTTGCCCGACCGGGTACGAGGCACCTCGTCGATCCGGTGTACGGCGTCCGGAACATGTCGTGGGGAGCAGTCCGTGCGCAGTCGCGCCGCGATCGCGCGCTTCAGCCCCTCGTCCAGTTCCCGCCCGGCCGCCAGGACCACGAACAGCTCAAGCCGCGACGACGCGTCCGGTTCCGCGATGTCCAGGGCCAGCGCGTCGACAACCGCGTCAAGGGCCAGGACGGACCGGTAGATCTCGCTGGTGCCCATACGGATGCCGCCCCGGTTGATCGTGGAGTCCGAGCGGCCGTGGATGACCACTCCGCCGTGCGGCGCGATCTCGATCCAGTCGCCGTGGCGCCACACGGGCGGTCCGACGCGGTAGTGGCCGAAGTACGCGTCGCGGTAGCGCCTGCCGCCGGAGTCGTTCCAGAACATCACCGGCATCGAAGGCATCGGCGCGGTCAGCACCAGTTCGCCGACCCCGCCGGTCACCGGGCGGCCGTCCTCGTCCCAGGCGGCGATCGACGCGCCGAGCGATCTGCGCTGCAACTCGCCCCGCACCACGGGCAGTGTCGGAACGCCGCCGATGAACGACGTGCACACATCCGTGCCACCGCTGGACGAGAACAGCCAGAGATCCGGGCCCAGTTCTTCGTAGACCCAGTCGAAGACCTCCGGCGTGAGCGGTGATCCCGTCGAGCCGACCGCGCGCAGCCTCCCCAGGTCCCTGCCCTCACGGGGCCGCACACCGTCGGCCCGGCACGCCGCCAGGAAGCCCGCGCCGGTCCCGAAGCAGGTGGTACCCGTCGCCGCCACCACGTCCCACATCGCCGCCGGATCCGGATGGCGGGGGCTGCCGTCGTAGAGAACGACCGCGGCATCGGTGAGGAGTCCGCCGACGAGGAAGTTCCACATCATCCACCCGGTGCTCGTGAACCACAGGATGCGGTCGTCACGGCGGGCGTCGACATGGAGACGCAGCTTCTTGAGGTGTTCGAGCACGATGCCGCCGTGTCCGTGGACGATCGGCTTGGGCACACCCGTCGTGCCCGACGAGTACAGAATCCACAGCGGGTGGGCGAAGGGCACCCGTGCGAACGCCAGTGGTGCCGGGTTCGCGCAGAAGGCGTCCCAGGTGACGGCTGAGCCGAGCCCGGTGAGCGGTCTGCCGGGACGCAGCCGGTCGACCACCACGATCCGGCCGAGGGTCGGCAGGCCGTCGGTCAGCTCGCGCACCACGTCCATCCGGTCGAACTCGCGTCCGGCATAGCGGTATCCGTCCACGGTGATCAGCACCGAGGGATCGATCTGCCGGAAGCGGTCCAGCGCGCTCGCCGTCCCCGTCTCGGGAGCGACGACCGACCAGATCGCCCCGAGACTCGTCGTCGCCAGGAGCGCGACCACCGCCTCGATCGTGTTGGGAAGGTACGCCGCGACACGATCGCCCCGGCCCACACCCGCCGCCACGAGACCGGCCCGGGCACGCGCCACCCGGTCGGTCAGCTCCGCCCAGGTGACCTCGACCGGAGGCCGCGACTCGGACGCGCACACGACGGCCACCCGACCGGGGTCGCGCCCGGCGAGGATCTGCTCGGCGTAGTTGAGGGCAACGCCGGGGAACCAGCGGGCACCGGGCATGGCGCGGTCGGCGAGAACGGTCGTGGGGTCGCCGTCGGCGCGCACCTCGAAGTAGTCCCAGATCGCCCGCCAGAACCCCTCGATGTCCTCGACCGACCAGCGCCAGAGCGCGTCGTAGTCCCCGCACTCCACCCCCCGGTCGCGGGCCAGCCACTCCTGGAACCGGGTGAGCTCGCCGGCGGCGACCCACTCGGCGGAGGGCGTCCACAGCACCGGCCGGATCGCGTCGGCTGCTGACTTCACCATGTGACGGCCTCCATCAGTTGTTCGGCACAGTTCATGAGCCGGCTGTCCTTTCCGTGCGGGGTGATCAGCTGGAGTGCGATGGACGGATCACCGGAGCCGAGGAGGGGCACGGAGATCGCGGGCCAACCGAACGCCCCCGCCGCCCGGGTGAACCGCGAAGCGTCCAGGACCGAGGCGGGCTCGGAGACGGCCGGCGCCGGGATCGGCACCGTGGGCAGCGCGACCACGTCGACCCGGGCGAACACCGCCTCCGTACGCCGCGCCGCCAGCGACACGGCTTCGCGCGCCCGCTCGTAGGTGCCGGGTTCCATCCGGGCACCGAGGCCGAGTGCCGACACCACGCCGGGCTCATCGGGCTCGATACGGCCGGCCCACGCCTCGGCCACCTCGCGCACGAGGACACGTCCCATTCCCCGGGGCCGCAGTTCGAACTCGACCTCGACCAGGGTGTGACCGAGGCCCGCGAGGAGTTCCCTGGCGGTCCGGAACGCCTCGGCGACCCCGGGATGCAGGGGACCGTCCTCCTCCAGGCCGGACGGAACCCCGATACGCAGACCGGCGGGGGCGCGGTCGGAGCCGGTCGCCACCCCCAGCGCCGCGGCGGCGGCCCGGCAGTCGCGGACCGAGGTGGCGAACACCCCGACCGAGTCCATCGACGGGGCGAGCGGAGCGCAGCCGTCCATCGCCACGCTGCCGTGGGACAGCTTCGCGCCGACCACTCCGCACCAGGCGGCCGGCACCCGTACCGACCCGGCGGTGTCGCCGCCGATCGCCAGCGGGACGATCCCCGCTGCGACGGCCGCGGCGGACCCGCCGGACGAACCGCCGGGCAGCGCGCCCGGCACGCCGGGGTTGGGGCACGGCGGTCGTCCCGGCGCCTGCCCGGTCATGCTCCAGGCGAGTGGGTCCATCGCCGTCTTGCCGATGACCACGGCGTCGGCGGCGCGCAGCCGTTCGACGACCGCCGCGTCGGTCACGGCCCGGTGGACCGGCGTGCGGAGCCCCAGCGTCGTGGCCAGACCGGCGACGTCGAAGCTGTCCTTGACCGCGACGGGCACGCCCGCCAGCGGACCCAGTGGCTCCCCGCGCGCGGCACGGCGGTCGATGTCGCGCGCCGCTTCCACCGCCGTCCGGTCCACCGCCCAGAACACCCCGTCGGCCTTCACCGCGGCTGCCAGCGACCGGCGGCAGAGCCGCTCCGCCGACCAGGTGCCCGCCCGCACCGCCTCCGCGATCGCCGTCGCGTCGTGGCGTACCCGGCCCGAGGTCGCGCCGTCGTGTGTCATCGCACCCTCCGGGGGAGCACTCGTGGACCGGTCATCGATCGCCTTCCTCGCCGACTCCGGCAGATGTGCGGGCGGCGGGTTCGCCGACCGGGGGTGGGCTGTGGGGTCGCCCGGCATGCCTGCAGTTACGGGGCCGGGCCGGCCTGCCCTGAATCCCGGGCCGTGACGGATCGGGGTACGGGCCGCCGTGCCGGGCTACCCGGCCGGTGGCTGGGGAGCCGACCGCCGGCGTCGGCGCGCGAGGCGTCACCCCGGTATCGCGGCGGAGGCCGCCAGGGCGTCGCGCGCCTCGCGGAACGGTTCGATCGGCAGCCGGGTGAGGCCCGCGCCGACCTGACCGACGCCCGGCTCGCGGTGCGCGAATCCGTTGTTGACCACCGGGGTGATCCCGGTCCGGCAGACGAGACCGACATCGATGCCCACGGGCGTACCGGCGAAGCCGTCGGCAGGCACGAGGTACCGCCCGCTGCTGCCCCGGCAGATGCGCCGCATCGAACCGACGAGTTCGACGGCCTCCTCGTGCGTGCCGCCGATGAACGAGCTGATCGCCGGTGCCGCGGTGAGGGCGAACGCGCCGAGTCCTACGGTCTCCGTCATGAAGGAGTCGCCCATCGCGGGGCAGGCGTCCTCGGGGGTGAAGCCGGTGAACACCTTCGGCCGTCCCATGGGGGCGGGCGCGGTGATCCAGCCATCCACACCGCTCACGCGCAGCCCCATCCGCCGGCCGTTCGCGCAGATCGCCGTGACCAGACCGGGCGTGCCGCCCGCCGCGTGGGCGGCATCGCCGATGACCTTGCCTGCCGCCATCGAGAAGGACAGGAAGGTGTGCGGGTTGCCCGCCAGGAACTCCAGGACCGAGGCGGCCGTCTCCGGGTCGGGGGCCACCCGGACGACGGCCGGCGCGAGGCGGGCCAGCAGGGCGGCCGTACTGGCGACGTTGCGGTTGTGGCACTCGTCGCCGCGGCGCAGGCCCTCCGACTGGAGTTCGGCGATGTCGACGCCTTCCACCGCGCGCAGAGCGCCGTTCAGTACCGGGGCGAGTACGTCGCCCATCCAGCGCAGGCGTGCCAGCACCCGATCGCTCGTCGCGCCGAAGCGCAGTGCCTCGCCCAGGCCCTCGTTGAGGGGGGCGAACGCCGTCCTGCCGTCCGCACCTTCGACCTCGACGACGGGGATGCCGGGGGAGACGATGCCCGCCATCGCGCCCACTCCGCCCGCGGAGTGGCACGGCGCCAGGGAGATCTCACCGGAGTCGAGCAGTTCCGCCGCCCCTCGCAGATCCCCGGCCTCGCCTTCGAGGACGAGCGCGCCGAGAACGGCACCGCGCATCGGGCCGGTGAGGTCGTCCCCGCCCAGCGGGGGACCCGCGTGCAGAAATCTCCTGGCGCCGACGGCGTCCGTCACCTCGTCCGCCCGCCGAACTCTCGTCGCCACTGCCTGAGCCTCGGCCAGCAGTGTCCAGCCGTCACTGTCACTCATACCTGCTGATTCCTGCCTGTCTCGGGGGAATGGGGGGCGGGGAACACCCGCCCGGTGTCGGCGGTACGGACGCGGATGCCGTCGCCCGGCCGGCCTTGCTGGGGTGATGGGGGTGGCGGCACTGCGGTGTTGTGGCGTCGCGGTGCGATCGTTCACCCATGACGGCCGCATCGGCCCCGCGACGCGCGGTCTTCCCGACGGTGCCGCCGTTGCCGTTGCCGTCGTGGCCGGTCCGGGCCGGGACGCAGGACCGGGATCGGGAGCCGACGTACGCGCGGGTCCGCGGAGAGCCGGCGAAGTGTATCCGTATAGTGGATATTAAGTCCGTGATGCAGATACGCTATCCACTTCAGTGGGGTGTGTCAACGGTGTGCCGGTGGCGTGAGGGGTGCGAGCGGGGGGTCGAGCGTCGTGCCCATATAGTGGATGCAGTATCCGGTATTGGTAACGTGCGGGTATGTCACAGACGAAGGCATCAACCACGGCACCCACCCTGCAAAGCATGGACCGGGGGATGCGGATCCTCGAACTGCTCGCGGAGCGGCCGATGCGAGCCAAAGATCTGGCCGATGCCCTGAACTCCAAGTGGGCGACGACCCACCGCTCCCTGGCCTACCTCCGGGACAACGGATACGTCTGGCGGGACGAGGGCAGCGGGCTCCACTACGTCGGCCGGCGCATGTTCTCCATCGGCGCCGCCTACCTCAAGAACCACCCGCTCCTGAACACCGCACTGCCCGCGATGCGCGCCCTGTCGGACGAGCTGGGCGGCTTCGTGCAGATCGCCGAGCGCGACGGCATGTTCTCGACAGCGATAGCCAGCGTCGAACCCCGCACACCGGCCGACTCGATCACCGCGTCCTCGATGCTGGGCAGGCGCTATCCGCTGCACACCGGCGCACGCAGCCAGGTGCTCCTCGCCTACGCCGGCGCGGATGTCATCGAGGAGTATCTGGCCTCACCCCTCGAACCGCTCACACAGTTCTCGGTCACGGATCCCGCGGAACTGCGCGAGAAGCTCGACGAGACACGGAAGAACGGCTTCGCCACGACCGCCCAGGATGTGACGGTGTGGAGTGTGTCGGCGGCGGCGCCGATCCGCGACCAGCGCGGCGATGTCATCGCCTCCGCCGCCGTCATCAACTACTACGAGGACCGGGAGCACGCGGCCGCGGGCCCCCGCGTGATCATGGAGCTGGCCCGGTCGCTGTCGCACGCACTGGGCTGGCGACTGGACTGAGCGGCCGGAAGGCCGTCCCCTCCCCTCGCCCAACGCCTTCGCAGGCGGGCTCGGCCCCGGCGCACCACCGGGGCCGAGCCGGTCATGGGGGACGCGCCGTCAGATACCCGGCGGTGTCCACAGCACGGGGTCGCTCGCCGGTGACATCCTGGCGAGCACCAGCTCGTCGAAGACGTTGGCCGTCCCCCACTGGTCCTGCTCCTCGGGGGTGGTGCCCCAGACCTTCGGCGTCCATCCGTGCTCTTCGTCGATCTGGATCAGCTCGGTCGTGTACTCCATGACGAACCCGCTCGACGGCTCCTGGAAGTACGAGTACGTGTTGTCCCCGGCGCCGTGCCGCCCGGGACCCCACAGCGGCTGTACGCCGGCCCGCATCAGCCGTCCCGTACCGCGCATGAACTCGTCGACCCCGTTGAGTTCGAAGGACACATGGTTGAGACTCGTGTGCTCCGACCTGGCGAACGCCAGGATGTGGTGCCAGCTCCCGGTGCGCATGAAGCAGAAGAAGTCCTGCAGCCAGTCCGAGATCCTGAAGCCCAGGACTTCGCCGTACCAGGCGACCGCCCGGTTCACATCGGTGGTGTTGAAGACGACGTGACTGATGAACTTGGGCCTCGACTCGCCGCGCTCCACCGGGCGGTGGGCACGCTGTTCGACCTCGGTGGCGAGTTCGACGGGCCGGCCGTCGCAGTCGAAGAAGGCGCACGCGTACCCACCGCCGAACTCCGGGCGCTCACCGGGCTCGCGAATGATCTTGGTACCGCTGCGGGCGACCCGCTCGAACAGCAGGTCCACCCCCGCCCGGTCCCGGACGTCGAACGTGGTGAGTTCGATCCCGGCGACCTCGTTCTGGCGCAGTTTGATGATGTAGTTGCTGGGACATCCGGACCCGAAGTAGCTCCTGCCCTGTTCCTCGGTGACCAGGTCCAGCTGCCAGAGATCGCGGTAGAAGCCCCGTGCGACCGGCAGATCCTCGACCGCTATCGCGACCGATCGCACGTTGGTGATCGGATGGGGGGTGGGGATGGACATGTGATTCTCGCTTTCTTGCCGAGGAGTCGGGTGTGGTCGCGTCGGGCGGCCACCGCGGTCACCAGGAGATGGCGATGTACTTCGACTCCATGAATTCGAGCATTCCTTCGAGGCCGCCTTCGCGGCCGAGCCCGCTCTCCTTGACACCGCCGAACGGAGCCGCGGGGTCGGAGACCAGTCCGCGGTTGACGGCCACCATGCCGGCCTCGATCTCGCCCGCCAGCCGGAGCCCACGGCGCAGATCCGAGGTGTAGACGTAGGCCGCGAGCCCGAGGTGGGTGTCGTTGGCGGCCCGGACGGCCTCGTCGTCGGTGTCGAAGGCGATCACGCTCGCGACCGGGCCGAAGATCTCCTCGCGGACGATGTCCGCCCTCGGCGGGACGTCGGCGAGGACGGTGGGCTCGTAGAACGCCCCGTCGCGGGCCGGCCGCCGGCCGCCGGTGAGGACCCGCGCCCCGGCGGCGACGGCCGAGTCCACCAGCGAGGCGACCTTGTCGACGGCACGGTCGTTGATCAGCGGACCGCACTCGGTCGCGGGGTCGGTTCCCGGACCGACGGTCAGCCGGGCGAACCGTTCGGCCAGGCGCCGGGAGATCTCCCCGACGAGCGAGCGGTGGACATAGATCCGGTTGGCGGCGGTGCACGCCTGCCCGCCGTTGCGCATCTTCGCGACCATCAGACCGTCGATGACCTCGTCCGGTACCGCGTCGTCGAGAACGATGAAGGGCGCGTTTCCGCCCAGTTCCATGCTGGACTTGAGGACCCTGTCCGCGGCCTCGCGCAGCAGTGTGCGTCCCACCTCGGTGGAGCCGGTGAACGACAGGGCCCGGACTCGCGGGTCGTGGAGCATCGCGCGCACCACCTCACCGGAGCGTTTCGTGGTGACGACGTTGATCACGCCGTCCGGCACACCCGCTTCCGTGCACAGCCGCGCGATGAGGTAGCCGGTGAGCGGGGTCTCGGCGGCGGGCTTGAGCACGACGGGGCACCCGGCGGCCAGGGCCGGCGCGATCTTCCGGGTGGCCATGGCGGCGGGGAAGTTCCACGGGGTGATCAGGACGGCGACGCCGATCGGCTCGTAGGACACCATGATGTTGTTGGTCCCGCCCGGCGAGGTGCCGAACTGTCCCGCCGCCCGCACCGCCTCCTCCGCGTACCACCGGAAGAACTCCGCGGCGTAGGTGACCTCGCCCCGGGCGTCGGCGAGGGGCTTGCCGTTCTCCGCCGAGATGAGTGCGGCGATCTCCTCCCGGCGCTCGGTCATCAGCTCCCAGCAGCGCCGCAGCATCTCGGCCCGGTCGCGCGGGGCGGTCGCCCGCCAGGAGCCGAAGGCCCGCGCCGCCGCGTCGACGGCGGCAAGCCCGTCCTCGACGGTTCCGTCCGGGACACGGTGGAGGAGCTTGCCGGACGAGGGATCGAGCACGTCGATCACCTCGCGCCGGCGGTTCGGGGGTGCCGCGCCGATGATGAGATCGGAGTACAGCGACGGGGTGGACGTCGTCATCGGGATCCTTCGCTACGTGGGGTGGGGAGCGGGTCAGGCAGGGTTGCGGCCGGTGAAGAACTCGTGGTCGGCGCTGTCCGTGACGTCGAGGCCGCCCGCCAGGGCCGCGGCGCGGAGCTGGGCCATCTGCCCGTCGTTGATCCGCGACAGCGGCGCACGCATCGGGCCGCCGTTGAACCCGTTGAGCCATCCCTGGTACTTCCACAGATAGCGGTGGACCATCGCCGTGCCGGCCACAGCCTGTCCCACGACGGCGGAGTCGGCCTCGCGCACCGGGTGGATCCTCCAGTAGATCTCCATCGCGTCGTCGAACTTCCCCTCGCGCATGAGGTTGAAGTAGCGCGCCACCCAGGGGCCGTACGCCTCGTAGTTCGATGTGCCCATCCACTGCATCCCGTACATCGAGTGCCACGCGGGGGAGTTGGACTCGATCGGGTCCATCACGATGACGTCGTCGCGGTACTTGTGGAACAGCTCGGCGATTCCGCCCACACCGGGCCCGCCGACCTCGGCCTTCACGGCGACGACATTCGGGATCTCCTCGATCATCCGGCCGATCAGCTGCGGTGAGAAGTGGCTCGGGTGCAGCCGGCGGAAGTTCCACAGGTGCATTGCGAAGACGATGACACCGAGGTTGGTGCTGTCGGCGACGGCCTTGGTGTAGTCGAAGACCTCCTGCTCGGTCATCGGGTAGAAGGTCAGCGGGTACGACAGGAGGACGAAGTCCGCTCCGCGCCGTTCCGACTCCTGGACGAGGCGGATGTTGTCCGCCAGGGTCGGCAGCGCGGCGTGGACCACGGTCTGCACTCCGCCCGCGGCCTCGTCGACCGCGATCCCGGTGACCTCCAGAAGCTCGTCGAAGGTGGTGCCGCACTCCGACACGATGAGCGTGGCGGCCATGCCCATCTTCTTCTCCAGGTCGATGTCGTGCCGGATCGCACGCTCGTTGATCCTGCTCAGATCGCTGGTGAAGGTCGGCAGCAGGCACCCGCAGATGCCCTTCATGTTCTGCTTGGCCCATGCGCGGGCCTCAAGGCGCGAGTAGCTCATGAATGGATGCTCCGTTCGACGGGACGGGGGCGCGGCGACGGCCGGCCACGCCCAAGTGATATCCGTATAGTGGATAACATGACCACTAAGTGGATGTGCGGAGGCTAGCAACCATGGGAGGGCCGGTCAACGGTCCGTCGGTGGGAGTCCTGGCGGTCGATGGGTCGACCATTGCGCGCGGCGAGGGCCCCTGGAGTTAACGGGATCTTTCTGTGCAATCCCTCGGGCGTTGACACCCGGAACTCGCGGCTATACCTTCACCGCACCCACTAAATGGATGCTGTATCCACTATATGGATACCTTCCACAGGTGCAGGACGACAGGAGTCTGCGGATGATCAGGGCGGAAAAGACCGACACCCGGGTGAGCCGGCAAGCGTATTGGGGTGAGGAGGAGTTCCAGCTGGAGATGGAGCGCGTCTTCCGGCGGT
Source organism: Streptomyces sp. NPDC055078 (assembly GCF_053607985.1). NCBI lineage: Bacteria > Bacillati > Actinomycetota > Actinomycetes > Kitasatosporales > Streptomycetaceae > Streptomyces > Streptomyces sp. NPDC055078. The sequence continues at coordinate 301 of NZ_JBSGUP010000179.1, read as the reverse complement.
GCTGGCTCTTCGTGGCGCACGAGAGCGAGCTCGCCGTCCCCGGTGACTACGTCACCCGGAATCTGGGCGGCGAGGACGTCATCGTGACCCGTGACGAGAGCGGAGAGATCCGGGCGTTCCTCAACTCGTGCACTCACCGGGGCACCCAGCTGTGCCGGGCGGATCTCGGCAACTCCTCCCACTTCCGGTGCAGTTACCACGGCTGGACGTTCTCCAACTCCGGTGACCTCAAGGGCGTCCCGGAACGCAAACAGGTCTTCGACCCGTCATTCGACAAGTCGGCGTTCGGCCTGGTGCGCGT
>NZ_JBSGUP010000178.1:0-13094 GCF_053607985.1 Streptomyces sp. NPDC055078 | reverse complement strand
CTGGACGCCCGCGTAGCCGATCATCGCGGGCAGTGCGGGCGTGCCGGTGGCGAGGGCCGCCACCAGGCGGTGCGGCGGCTGGGACTCGACCTTGACCATGCGCAGATTGGGGTGGTCGACGGCGAGCCTGCCGATGGCGGCGGCGTCCAGCGAGGTGCCCGTCTGCGCCGGGGCGTACTGGAGGACGGCGGGCAGCGGGGCCACGGCGTCGAGTACGGCGGCCAGATGGCCGATGACGGATTCGCGCGACGGGCCCAGGAAGTGCGGGGGCAGCAGATTGATCGCGTCGGCGCCCGCCTCGACGGCCTCATGGGCCCTGCGTACGGCCGGGACGGTGCCGTGGTCGGGGATCGACACGATCGCGCACACCTCGTCGCGGTCACGGGTGTGTCCGAGCAGGATCGACAGCAGGCTGTGGCGTTCGTCGTCGGTGAGCTTGTGGTACTCGGACGCGAAGCCGGGAAACATCACGGACCGTACGCCGGTGGCGAGCACCCGGGTGACGACGGTGTCGAAGCCCGGCTCGTCGAGACGGCCGTCGGGGTGGAACGGCACCTGGAGGACCGGGGAGACGCCCGGCACGGCGGGCAGATCGGTGGGCATGGGACTCCCGTTCGGTGGGGAAACGGACGGTGGCGCGGGGGGTGCGGGGTACGGGCGCCCGTGGGCACTGGGGTGCGGGGTGCGGGCGCCCGTGAGCGCGTGGGCGCGGGGCCTGCGGACGAACCGTGGTCAGAAGGCGCTGCGCGGCGGGGTGTCGCCGCTCGCTCCGACCAGGAAGTCCAGGTCGACGCCCCGGTCCGCCTGGAGGACATGATCGGTGTAGAGCCGGGTCCAGCCGCGTTCGGTGTGTTCGGCCGGCGGCTTCCACTGACCGCGGCGGTAGGCGAGTTCGGCTTCGGCGACATGGAGGACGAGCGCCCGGCCGGGTGTGTCGAGTTCGATCTCGTCCCCGGTCCGCACCAGGGCGAGGGGGCCGCCCACGGCTGCCTCGGGGGCGACGTGCAGCACACAGGTCCCGTACGCGGTACCGCTCATCCGGGCGTCGGAGATACGGACCATGTCGGCGACGCCGCGCTCCAGGAGCTTTCTGGGCATGGGCAGATTGCCGACCTCGGGCATCCCCGGGTAGCCGCGCGGCCCGGCGCCGCGGACGACCAGGACGGTGTCCTCGGTGACCGGCAGATCGGGGTCGTCGGCGACGGCCGTGTACTCCTCCAGCGAGTCGAAGACGAGCGCCGGGCCCCGGTGGGTGAGCAGGTGGGGCGAGGCGGCGGACTGTTTGATCACGGCGCCGTTGGGGGCGAGCGAGCCGCGCAGTACGGCGGTGCCGGAGCCGGGCGGCTGTACGGGGTGGTCCATCGGGCGCAGCACCTCCCGGTCGTGGACGACGGCGTCCGCGCAGTTCTCGGTGAGGGTGCGGCCGGTGACGGTGACGGTGTCGGGGTGCAGATGGCCGGCGATGTCGTTGAGCAGGGCGGGCAGACCGCCCGCACCCGAGAACTCCTCCATCAGGAAGCGGCCGGACGGCATCAGATCGACCAGCAGCGGCATGGCGGCCCCGAGCCGGTCGAAGTCGTCGAGGTCGAGTTCCACCCCGACGCGCCCGGCTATCGCGAGGAGGTGGAGCACCGCGTTGGTGGAGCCGCCGATGGCCGCGTTGACCACGATCGCGTTCTCGAACGCGTGGCGGGTCATGATGTCGGAGGGCCGCAGCCCCTCCCTGGCGAGTTCGACGGCGCGGGCGCCGCTGGCCTCGGCGAGGGTGCCCCGGCGGGAGTCGACGGCGGGGAGTCCGGAGCCGCCGGGAAGCTGCATCCCGAGGGCCTCGGCCAGACAGGCCATGGTGGACGCGGTGCCCATGGTCATGCAGTGCCCGGCCGAGCGGTTGAGGCCGCTCTCGAACTCCTCGAAGTCGGCCCGGGTGATCCGCCCGGCCCGCAGTTCCTCGGTCATCCGCCAGATGTCGGTGCCGGAGCCGACCGGCTTGCCCCGGAAGGTGCCGTTGAGCATCGGGCCGCCGGTCAGCACGATCGCGGGGAGGTCGGCGCTGGCCGCGCCCATGAGCGCGGCGGGCGTGGTCTTGTCGCAGCCGGTCAGCAGGACGACCGCGTCGAGGGGGTTGGCGCGCAGGGACTCCTCGACGTCGATCGCCATCAGATTGCGGTAGAGCATGGAGGTGGGGCGCAGGAAGGGTTCGCCCAGGGACATCACCGGGAACTCCAGGGGCAGGCCGCCCGCTTGCAGCACTCCGCGCCGTACCGCGTCGCTCAGGATGCGCAGATGGCCGTTGCACGGGGTGAGTTCGGACCAGGTGTTGCAGATGCCGACGACCGGTCTGCCGTCGAAGTTGTGGCCGCCGAGGCCCGCGGCGCGCAGATGGTGCCGGGCGATGAACCCGTTCTTGTTCTGGTCGCCGAACCAGTGGGCGCTGCGCGGTTCGGGACGGGCCATAGGCTCCATCGTCCGGTACTCCTTCTCGCTTGTGCTGTGGTGCCCACCGGTGGGCCGGGGTCGTACGGGGCGGCCGGCGGCGGGCGTACGGGGCTCGCCCGGTCCGGGCCGGCGGCCCGTACCGACCGGGTCCGGGCCGGCGGCCCATGACCCCCGGCCGCCGCTCGGCGGATCCCGCAGGGCGGCCGGTCAGGGGCGCGGGCCGGGCCGCCGGTCAGGGGGCGTGGGCGGGCCGCGGGTGGCCGGTCATGGGGCGTGCAGATCCCTGGCGGTGTCGGAGAGATGGTCGGCCATCGCCGCGCCCGCCGCGTCCGGGTCGCCCGAGGCGACCGCGTCGAGGATGCGGGCGTGCGCGAGCAGGGTGGGGCCCTGGCTCCGCCCGGCCCTGGACCGGCCGTCGAAGCTGGCCCGGCGTGAGGTGAGCAGGACGCCTTCGAGGGATTCGAGTATCAGCGACAGCATCCGGTTGCCCCCGCACGCGGCGATCGCGCGGTGGAAGGCGACATCGAGGGCGACGAACCGGTCCGGGTCCTGCTGTGCGCCCGCCATCTCCTCCAGGAAGTCACGGGCCGGTTCGGCGGACGCCTCACCGGCGGCGACCCGGCGGGCCGCCTGGCGGACGAGTTCGCCCTCGATGACCCGCCGGGTCTCGACCAGGTCGTCCAGATCGAGGGACTGCTGGCGCAGCCGGAACTCCAGCGCCTGGCCGAACACCGCCGAGGAGGGCACGGTGACCCGGGCGGGGCGTCCCTGGCTGGAGATGAGGATCTCGCGGGCGACGAGGGTGCGGATGGCCTCGCGCACGGCGAGGCGGTTCACCCCGAACTGCCGGGCGAGTTCGCCTTCCGGCGGGATCTCGTCGCCGGGCCGGAGCCCCAGTGTCATGATGCGCTCGATGATCTGCTCGGCGATCTGGTCGGCCAGGGTGGCCCGCCGCACCGGGGCGGGCGAACCCGCCTCATTCCACTCCGTACCTGGACCGTTGGTCACCACGCGTCTCCCCTTGGGCCGCTTCCGATGGATGGTCGGTGGATGCCTGTCGTGCTCGGACCGTCACCGTACGACCGATGACGGTCCGTCACATCCATGGGTCGATGACGATCTTGCCGACCTCGCCGCCGTCGAGACGGTAGCCCCCTTCGGGGGAGAGCGCGTCGACGGCGTCCTGGGCGCGCTCCAGCGGCAGCCGGTGGGTGATCAGGGCACTGGCGGCGTCGCCGAGGTTCTCCACGACCCGCAGCGCGCGGCGGAACGCATCGGGGGTGTAGCCGCTGACCGCGATGAGGCGGGCGTCCCGGGAGAGCAGGTGGTGGTAGGGGTTGATGGTGGCGTCGCCGACATCGGAGAAGTGGCCGAGTTCGATGTACGTCCCGCCGTTGGCGAGGCAGGAGAGCCCTTCGGCCAGGGTGCTCGGCACCCCGGCGCACTCCATGACGACGTCGTAGCCGATACCGTGCGGTGAGGCGGCCGTGACCTGCTCGATCCGCCGGGCGCTGTCGGGTACGGCGGCGATGTCGACGACCTCGTCGGCGCCGAGGGCGCGGGCGATCTCCAGTCGGCGGGCGGGGCCGCCGACCGCGGTGATCCGGCCGGCGCCGAACGCGCGGGCCGCCGCGATGGCGAGCAGCCCGATCGTGCCGGTGCCCTGGACCAGGACCGAGTCGCCGTAGCCGAGCCCGGCCCGGGTCAGCCCCTCCACAGGGGTGGCGGCGGGTTCGGTGAGGACGCCCACCTCGGCGGGGGCCCCGGTGACAAAGACCCGGGCACGCGCCGACGTACACAGGACGTACTGGCCCCAGCCGCCGCCCGCGGGCCGCTTCCCCGGGTCCGAGAAGCCGATCACGTCCCAGTCGTCACAGGCCGGCAGCGGACCGCCGCGGCGGCAGGACGGACAGGTGCCGTCGGGTGTCGCGGGCATGACCGCGACCCGGTCGCCGACGGCCAGGGCCCGGCCGGTGACATCCGTACCGAAGTCCGGGCCAAGGCGCTCGACGGTGCCGACCAGCTCATGCCCGAGAGTGGCCGGATACCCGAAGTCGGGAATGTGGCCGCGCTGGATGTGCAGATCGGTGGCACAGACTCCGGCCAGCTCCACCCGGACGAGCAACTGGTCGTCCAGCACAGGCGGGAGAGGCTGCTCGCGGACCTCCAGCGGGGCCTCGGGTGCGGCGAGGGTGACAACACGGTTCAGGGGCATCGCAGTCATGGGAGTCATTCTTATCAGATAAGCAGCGATGCTTGGCAAGCCTCTTGAGAAGCCTCTTGGATCCGATCTACCTGGGGTTTTCACTTCCCGGGAAGTTGCGGAACGGTTAACAGTGGCGAACAAGCTCTTTTCGCCTCGCAGCTTGTCTGATAGGCATGCCCTCGTTGAAGGAAGGCACCAACCGAAGGCCGCGACCAACCGGCGCGACAACCCTCCGCGACGCAGCAACGAACCGCGACGCAGCAACCATCCGCGACGCAGCAACCACCCATCGGACGACGGGAGCCGAGAAAAGTGTTCTGGCAGAGGCGTACCGCCCTGGTCACCGGGTCGACCCGTGGCATCGGTGCCGCGACCGCCCGGCTGCTGGCCGCCGACGGCGCACAGGTCGTGGTCCACGGCCTGGAGGAGGCCGAGGGCGAGAGCCTGGTCGCCGAGCTGCGGGCGGCGGGCGGCACGGCCCACTTCGTCGCCGCCGATCTGACCGACGCCGAGGCCCCCGACCGGCTGATCGGCCGGGCGCTGGATCTCACGGGCCGGCTGGACGTCCTGGTCAACAACGCCGGGGCGAATGTCTTCGCGGGGACCGAGGCCGCCGACCCGGCGACCTGGAACCGCTGCCTCGATCTGGATCTCCGCGCGGTCTGGCTCTGCTCACGCGCGGCGGCGCGGGTGATGACCGGTCCCGCCGCCATCGTCAACGTCGCCTCGAACCACGCGTCCGCGACGCTGCCCGGTGTCTTCCCGTACAACGTGGCCAAGGCCGGGGTCATCGCCCTCACCCAGTCCCTGGCGATCGAGCTGGCGGCCCGGGACATCCGGGTGAACGCGGTCTGCCCCGGCTATATCAACACCGCCGTCAACGAGACCTACTTCGGTACGTTCCCCGATCCGGCGGCCGAGCGGGCCCGGGTCGAGGCGCTGCACCCGCTGGGCCGGATCGGCGGCCCCGGCGCCGTGGCCCGCGCGATCCGCTTCCTCGCCTCCGCCGATGAGTCCCCCTTCACCACGGGCACCAGCCTGACCGTGGACGGCGGCCGGTCGGCGCTCCTCCAGGACCCGCCCCCCGCGCGCTGAATCCCTGCGGGCCGGAACCCCCTGCGGGCCGGACCGCCGGGTGCGGGACCCGCCGGCCCCCGCCGGCCGCCACACCCTCCGCGCCCGCCCCGCGCCGTAGCACCTCGGACTCGACATGACCCTCGCCACCACCCTCGCCATCACCCCCGACACCCACCATCCGGGAGCGACCCCCATGCCGATGAAGGACGCACCATGACCGGGCCCGTACGCCCGCCGGAGCCGCCCAGCCGCCGGACCTTTCTGGCCCGGGCGGGCGCGCTCTCCCTCGCCGCGATCCCCGCCACCGGCGTCCTCGCCGCCTGCGCCCAGCCCACCGAGCTGACGGCCACCGGCCCCGGCGGCGGCAGCACCGACGCCTTCACCGCCGCCGACCTCGACTGGCGGTCCGAGGCGGGCACCACCCTGACCCTCGGTGCCCTCCAGCACCCCTGGATCACCGCGATACGCCCCCACCTCGGGCAGTTCCAGCGGCTGACCGGCATCACCGTGCGGATCCAGGTGTCGGGCGAGGAGCAGTACGTCGCCAAGATGCCCATCACCCTCGCGGGCGAGTCCGGCACCCCCGACGTCTATATGGTCTGGTCGTACGGCCAGGCCGCCGAGTCCGGGTGGCTGGAGCCCCTCGACGGCTATCTCGCCGACCGGTCGCTGACCGACGCCGGCTGGTACGACCAGGCCGACATGTTCGCCAGCGCCCGCGACTATGTGCGCCGCCCCGACGGCACCTCGCTCGGGATCGCGATCACCGCCGAGGCCCAGGTCACCTTCTACCGCCGCGATGTGATCAGCGACCCGGCCTCCCTCACGACCTTCGACGGCCTCCACGAGGCGGCCCGGCGGGCCGCGAAGTCCGGGAAGACGGCCGCGGGCATCGCGCTGCGCGGCAAGCCCACCGCCGACGCCGTCGCCTGGCCCGCCGCGGGCTATGTCTTCTCGCACGGCGGCTATCTCATCGACCCGGACGGGCGGCTCGCCCTCGACTCGCCCCAGGCCGTGGCCGGGGTCCAGCGTTACGCGGACATCGTCCGGGACGCCTGCCCCAAGGGGGTGTCCACCTGGTCCTGGCTGGAGATCACCAACGCCATGCAGCAGGGCCAGGTGGCCATGCTCCAGGACTCGTCCAACGCGTCGACCGATCTGCGGGACAAGGAGCGGAGCCGCTACCCCGAACTGATCCGGGCCGCGCCCTTCCCGAGCCACAACGGTGTCAGCAAGCCGAACATCTACCACTGGATCATGGGGATCAACCGGCGCAGCAAGCAGAAGCGGGCCGCCTGGCTGTTCCTCCAGTGGGCCACCAGCCGGCCAGGCGCCGCGCAGATCGCGTCCTCCGGCGGCACCCCGCCCCGGATCTCCGCGTGGCAGGACCCGGGCTTCCGCAAGGCTTTCGGGCCCGACGCGGCGGACGCCGCGCTGCGCACCCTGCGGGAGGCCGACAGCAAACCGGTCACGCTCGCCTGGATGAATCCCCAGTGGCCGGCCGTCGGCGATGCCTTCGCCCGCGCCGTCAACTCCGTCTTCACCTCGGACCGCAGCGCCCAGAGCGCTCTGGCCGAGGCCCGGCGAACCCTCAAGGGGGTGCTGTGACCAGCCCGCCCATCACCGGCCGCGCCGCCGTCGAGCCCGGCCGCCGCAAGGTTCCCCGCCCGGGGCGGAAACCCAGCGGCGATTCCCCCGAGGCGATACGCACCCGGCGGCTGATGCTCGTCCCGATGACGGTGCTCCTGCTCGCCCTCACCGTCTTCCCCTTCGCGTACTCGCTGTGGCTCAGCCTCACCGACACCAAGGCGAGCGGCGAAGGCGACTTCGTCGGACTGCGCAACTACACCGATCTGCTGGGCGGCGGCCAGTTCTGGTACGCCCTGTGGCTCACGCTCGTCTTCGCGGTGGCCGCGGTCGGGGTACAGCTCGTCCTCGGCTTCGCCGTGGCGCTCGGGGTCAACGGGCTCCGCCGCGAGCACCGGCTGCTGCGGGCGGCCCTGATCCTGCCGATGGCCGCCACACCGGTGGCGGTGCTCTTCGGCTGGAAGGTGCTGCTCGACCCGACCCAGGGTGTGGTCAATTATCTGCTGGGGCTGATCGGGCTGCCCCAGCCCGACTGGCTCGGCACCCCCGTCGCGGCCATGGGCACGATGGTCCTCGTCGATGTGTGGATGTGGACGCCGTTCGTCGTCGTCATCCTCCTCGGCGCGCTCAGCAGTCTGCCGACCGAGACCGTCGAGGCCGCGCACATGGACGGCGCGAACACCTTCCAGCGGCTGCGGCATGTGGTGCTGCCGCACATCAGGCCGTTTCTGATCCTGGCGGTGCTGTTCCGGGGCATCGACTCGCTCAAGGCGTTCGACAGCTTCCAGGTGCTCACGGCAGGCGGGCCCGGCGACGCCACCACCACGCTCAACATGCTGGCGTACCGCACCGGTCTGCAGTTCCTCGACTTCGGCAAGGGCGCCGCGGTGTCCACCCTGCTGCTGATCGCCGCGATCGTCTTCGGAAAGGTAGTCATGCGCTTCATGAGGCGGGAGGACCGGGCATGAGCCGCGGCCGTTCCCCGATGCAGGCGGGCCCGGTCACGGCCACGCTGCGTACGCTCGGACTGGTGGTGTTCACGCTCTGGACCCTGTTCCCGGTCTACTGGCTCGTCCAGATGAGCCTCAAGAAGCCCATCGACACCAACGCCCTGCCGCCGAAGTGGCTGTTCGAACCGGTCCTGGACGCCTATCGGCAGGCGTTCACCGACGCGCCGATGCGGTCGCTGCTGCTGAACAGCCTCCAGGTCGCGCTGCTGGCCACGGCCGTCGCGCTGGCCGTGGGGCTGCTCGCCGCCTACGCGCTGGTGCATCTGCGCACCCACCGGGCCCGCGACTACGAGTTCTGGGTGCTGTCCACCCGGATGGCACCGCCGGTCGCCGTGGCGCTGCCGTTCTATCTCGTCTACCGGCACACGAATCTGCTCGACACCATCTGGGGCCTGGCCCTGATGCATGTCGTCGTGGTGATCGGCGTGGTCACCTGGATCCTCATCGAGACCTTCAACGGTCTGCCGCGCGAACTCCTCGAAGCGGCGATGGTCGACGGCTGCTCGCACTGGGGTGCCTTCCGCCGGGTGATGGCGCCCCTCGCGGTGCCGGGTCTGGTCGGGGCCGGCGTTCTCTCGTTCCTGCTGTCGTGGAACGAGTTCTTCTTCGCCCTGATCCTCACCTCCAACCACACCACCGCCCCGGTGGGCCTGTTCAACTTCGTCGGCTTCCAGTCCGTCAATCTGGGCGCGCTGGCCGCCGCGGCGACCATTTTGCTGATCCCCGCCTTCGTGATCGTCCTGGCCTTCCAGAAGTTCCTGGTCAGGGGGTTGACGATGGGGGCGGTGAAGGGCTGACACCACGGCCTGGGCCTGATCGCCCCGGGGTGCACCCGGGGCGATCAGGGAAGGTCACCGTCGTGACGGGTCACCCGGCGGAGTCGAGCCAGGGGTAGCGGGCGGTGTCCGCGTCGCCGTAGTCGGGGTCCAGATAGATGTGCAGCCGGTGGATCAGCCCGTCGCGGATCTCGAAGACATTGCAGAACCGTCCGCCGAGCCCTTCCGTGGCACGCCAGGGTGTCCCGTCGGCGAGCACACCGTGGGTCAGCCCTTCGACGACCACCCGGTCTCCCTCGGTGATGTAGTTGAAGTAGGCCACCTCGTGCACCACCGAGCCGAACAGCACGAAAATGTCGGAGAACAGCTTCCGGACCTCTTCGATGCCGCGGGCCGGGGCGTGCTTGGGGTAGTAGACATAGGCGTCTTCGGCGAAGAGGCCGATGAAGTCGGCCCCGGCGTCCATGCGCTTGAAGTAGGTTTCCGCGACGGCCTTGCGGTCGTTGTCGGGGGTGAGGGTGCTCATCGTGTGGTTCCTTTCTGACAGGGCGTCGGCCCAGCGGGATCCGGGCCCGTCCGCCGCGCCGCGTACGGCTTCGGTACAGGGTTCCGTACGGGGGTCCCGGCACGCCGGACGAGTGGTGGAGGCTCAGGCGACCGCCCGGCGAACGCGCGCGGCGTAGGCGATCATGATGAGGGCGGTGACGAGACCGAGGGCGGCGGCTCCCGCGCCCCAGCCCGCGCCGGCGAGGTCGTCCAGTCCGAAGGCGTGGTCCAGCGACCAGCGCCCGGGTCCGGTGAACCCGACGACAGCCGCGCTCACGGCGTACACCAGCGGGAGTTCATATCCGCCGGCCGTCGCCCACAGTCCCTTGGACATGTTCACCGACGCGGCGACGAGCATCGTGCCGAAGGCGATGGCGGAGCCGAAGGCGGAGAACAGGCCGAGCGACAGCAGCAGCGCGGCGACCAGCTCGCAGACGGCGGCCAGGGCGACCAGCGCCCGGCCGGGCCTGAACCCCCACGTTTCGAAGATGGGAGCGGTGCCCTGAAGGCCGTGGCCCTTGTACCACCCGAACATTTTCTGTGCGCCGTGGCCGAAGAGCAGTCCGGCGAGGAGCAGACGCAGCAGCAGAAGGCCGATTTCCATGACGGTTCTCTCTGGAAGGGGTCAGCGGATTCAACGGGGTCGGCGGGGTCAGCGGGCTCAACTGAGAGCGAGTACCTGCCGCATGACATCGCGCAGGGTACGGACGGGGTCGTCGGTCAGGTCCGGTGACCGCCAGGCGATATGCCGGTCCGGGCGCACCAGGAGGCAGCCTCGGTCGTCGATCTCGCTGAGGCGTGCCCAGTCGCCGTACACATCGTCGTGGGCCAGTCGCGGGCCGACGGCGCGGGGCACGATCTCGACGCCCAGTTCGGCTGAGATCTTCTCGGCGGCCCGGAGCCAGGCGTCGCCGCCGATGCCGGTGATCAGGGCGAACTTCCCGCCGCCGACCAGGTCGAGGGTGGAGATCCGGCGGCCGTCGTGTTCGAGCCAGGCGTGCGGCAGGCTCGCGCCGGGGTGGGTGGTGGCGTGGTGGCACAGCTCGGGGTCGCGGTCGTAGGCGGGTTCGGGTGTGCCGTCGGGGACGACGGCGCCGGAGCGGTAGCGCTGGCCGAGTTCCACCCCGTGCGCGTTGAAGTGGTAGTCGTTCTCCTCAAGTACCTCGGCGAGCTGTCGGCGGCGCTCCCGGGCCTCCTCGCTCGGGCCGAAGAACTCGTCGAGCGCGGCCCGGCCCTCCTCGTCGCTCTGGTCGGCCCGCACCCCGAACACGGAGGGGATCCGGGCGGCCAGGCCGACGCTCTCCAGCGCCCGGTCGACGACCTGCCGGCCGACGGGGTGGCGTTCGTCGTGATAGCTGTCGAGCAGCCGCTCCCCCGCGCTGCCCCGTACCGCCAGGGCGAGCTTCCAGGCGAGGTTGTAGGAGTCCTGGACCGAGGTGTTGGAGCCGAGGCCGTTGGCCGGGGGGTGGCGGTGGGCGGCGTCACCGGCCAGGAACACCCGTCCCCTGCGGTACTCGGCGGCGAGCACATGGTTCATCTGCCACTGGCTGATGTCCTTGATCCGCACATCGACCGTGGGGTCCCCGATGGTCGCGTGCACCCGGGCGAGCATGGCCTCCTCGCTGAGGTCGATCTCCTCCACCGAGGGGTCGTAGACGACGATCAGCACCCACTCCGTCCAGGGCTTGACACAGATATACGTCCCGGCGCCGAGCCAGAAGTCCCTGCCCGGCTGGATGGTGAAGAACAGCGTCCCCGGCCGGTGCTCCCGGTATTTGGTGAGGTCGGCCTCCAGCCAGACATTGACCGCGTGGCCGAGCCCGGTCTCCCCTTCGAGGGGGAATCCGAGCTGTTCGGCGACGGTGCTGCGACCGCCGTCCGCGCCGATCGCGTACTTGGCCCTGATGGTGTACGTCTCACCCGTGTCGCGGTTGCGTACGGTGCCGTACACCGCGTGCTCGTCCTGGGTGATGTCGACCAGCTCCGTGGCGAAGCGGATGTCCGCCCCCTGCTCCAGGGCACCGTCCAGGATGATCGGCTCCAGCTGGTGCTGGCCGACATTGCTCATCCGGCAGGGGCTGGCGGCCTCGTAGTCGGCCTTGCGGTCGACTCGGGTGCCCCATGCCTTCATCCGGGCGAGTTCCCGGCCGGCGAAGCTGGTGGCCCAGACGCTGTCGCCCATCAGCTCGCCCGGTGTGGCGACCGCGCGGACGCGTTCCTCGATGCCCAGATCGCGGAACACCTCCATCGCGCGCTGGTTGGTGATGTGCGCGCGGGGGGTGTGTGCGGTGGCGGGGTACCGGGTGACGGTGATCGCCTCGACGCCGGAGCGCGCGAGGAGAGCGGCGGCGGTCAGACCGGCCGGTCCCCCGCCGACGACGAGTACATCGGTGTCAACAGTGCGCATGAGTCGGTGAGCCTCTCTGGCGGGCGGTGCCCCGGGGGACCGGGCGGGACGGAAGCCGGGGCGGTCGGGGCGGGGGCGTGCGGGGATACGGGGGCGGAGCCGCGCGGGTGGTGCGGATGGCGCTGCCGGAGCTGACGGCGCTGACTGCGCTGACTGCGTGTTCATGGGGTACGGCGGTCGGCGCGGTGGGGGTGGCGCGGATCCGGGGTGCCCGAGGAGTGCGATCAGGGGGTACGGACGCCCCGGGGGTGAGGGGGCCCGGATGGGCGGTGCGGTTGGGGGTGGCCCCGTCGGCCGGGGCACCGAGATGACAAGCGAGTCGAGCCGGTGAAGTGGCATCGGGGGTTCATCTGGATGACATATGTGTACGGCACGACATTCGGCGAGTCAATAAGGTTTCGAAAGTTATCTGAATATTCGCTACCTATCGGCGCCGACCGGCTCGGCCCGCCCCCCGGCCGCCGGGGCGGACAGACGCAGGGCGACACTGACCCGGCAGCCGTCCTCACCGACCCGGACATCCATCCGGTGGGCCAGGGCCGCCACGATCGTGGTGCCCCGGCCGTGCTCGTCGGGGTCGAAATCCGCCGCCGGGGGCTCCGGGCGGGACATCCGGTCCCCGGAGTCGGCCACGGCGATGAGCAGCATGCCGTCACCCTGGGCCATCAGCACCGTGGTGTCGGCATGGCCGTGTTCGACGGCGTTGACGGCGAGTTCACCGACGATGAGCACCGCGGAGTCCCGGTCCTCATCGGCGATCCCCCAGCGCCGGAGCAGGTCCGCGGTGAAGTGACGGGCGGTCCGCACCCACCGGCCGTGCGAGGGCAGCGCCAGCAGCGCCCGGCGACGGGTGGGCCCGGGGCAGGGCACGGCGGCCACGTGCGCGGGCACAGGCACAGGCACAGGCGCGGGCGCAGGCACAGGCGCAGGCGCGGAGATGGTTCGGGGGTCGTCGGGGCGGTGCATCATGCCCTCTCTCACAGGAGGATCGGCCGCTCACCGGGAGGATCGGCCGACGAGAGACGGGCAGCCGGCGCACGGCATCCGGC
>NZ_JBSGUP010000177.1:0-13164 GCF_053607985.1 Streptomyces sp. NPDC055078 | reverse complement strand
CGGTGAAAGGGGGCAGGGTGGGGGGCGGCGGAGAAGGCGGGGAAGGCGGCGGCACGGGCGCCTGGGAGGGGGGCGGGAGCATGTTCAGTTGTTCCTTTCGGGTCGCCGTCCGCGAGTCTCTTCGGGTCGCCGTCCGGTGGCTCCTTCGGGTAGTCGTCGGGTGGCTCCTTCGAGGAGCCGTCCTGGGGTCCCTTGCCGTCCTGGGGTCCCTCCGGGCAACCGTCCTGGGGTCCCTCCGGGCAGCCGTCCGGTGGCTCTTTCGAGGAGCCGTCCCGTCGGGTCGCCCACCGTTCCGTTCTCCGCGATGCGCTCCCCGCGCAGCCAGGCCGACCGGACGACGCCGTACAGGGTTCTGCCCGCGTACGCCGTGACCGGGTTGCGGTGGTGGAGCCGGGCGGGGTCGACGGTGAAGGTCTCATCGGGGGCGAGGACCGCGAAGTCGGCGTCCCGCCCCGGCTCGATCGCGCCCTTGCGGTGCAGCCCGGCCAGTCCGGCGGGGGCGGCGGACATCCAGCGGGCCAGGTCCTGAAGGGTGTGGCCGCGCCGGCGGGCCTCGGTCCAGACCACCGGGAGACCAAGCTGAAGCGAGGAGACACCGCCCCACGCGGTGGCGAAGTCGGGGGTCTTCAGCGCGGCGGTGCAGGGTGAGTGGTCGGAGACGACACAGTCGATGGTGCCGTCGGCGAGGCCGGCCCACAGCGCGTCCCGGTTCGCGGCCTCCCGGATGGGCGGGCAGCATTTGAACTCGGTCGCCCCGTCGGGGACTTCCTCCGCCGTGAGGGCGAGGAAGTGGGGGCAGGTCTCGACGGAGATCGGGATGTCCGCCGCCTTGGCCCCGGCGATCAGCGGCAGCGCTTCGGCGGACGACAGATGGAGGATGTGCACCCGGGCGCCCAGCCGCCGGGCGAGCGAGACGAGACCGGCGACGGCGGTGTTCTCGGCGGCGCGGGGCCGGGAGGCGAGAAAGTCCGCGTACCGGGGACCCGACCGCCCCGGAACCAGTCGCTCCGGGTCCTCCGCGTGCACGATCAGCAGTCCGCCGAACCCCGCGATCTCGGCGGCCGAACGGTCGAGCTGCCCTGGGCCGAGCCGGGGGAACTCCTCGACACCGGACGGCGACAGAAAGCATTTGAAGCCGAAGACCCCGGCCTCGTGCAGGGGGCGCAGTTCGGGGACGTTGCCGGGCAGCGCGCCGCCCCAGAAGCCGGTGTCGACATGGATCTCGGGCGCGGCGACGGCCCGCTTGATCCGCAGCGCGTCGACCGTGGTGGTGGGCGGGACGGCATTGAGCGGCATATCGAGCAGGGTGGTGACACCCCCGGCCGCCGCCGCGCGGGTCGCGGTCCGGAAACCCTCCCACTCGGTCCGCCCGGGGGCGTTCACATGGACGTGGGTGTCGACCAGACCGGGGAGTACGACATCGTCCCCGGCGTCCTGGAGCCGGGCGCCCGGCGGGACGGCGCAGTCGTACGGCAGGACCGCCGCGACCCTCCCGGCGGCGACCGCGATCGACGCGGCGCGGGTCCCGTCCGGGGTGATCACACGCGTCGAGCGCAGTAGCAGGCTCACATCCGCCACGGCCATCCGGGCCCCTCTCCGGTCCACCCCGTACGCCGGTTCCGCCGTCGGCATCGCCGCCGGTTTCCCGGCGGATTCCCGGCGGATTCACCGCCACGGTGCTTCCGGCAGCTCAGCTCCTCCGAGTGCTTCAACGAACTGTTGAACGAGTCTTCACCGGGCGGTCCGGCCCGTCAAGCATCCCCCGAGACCAAACTCTTCCAGGAAGCGAGAGTAGTATTTCGTACAGCAGAAGGTGGATGGGCAGTGAGGACGTGCGGAACGAGCCCGGGAGACGGGCTCCGTCCACCGTGACGGGACACCCTCTGACCGGCGCCGACGCCGGACCTGGGCGCGATGTGCCGGGCACGGCCGCCCGATAGGCTGCTGACTCGCCCGTCCGCCCGAAAGGACCGCCACCCGTGCCGACGTCCAGCGCCAGCACCACCGACGCCGCCAAGACCGCGACCAGCGGCGGTGTCCAGTCCCTGGAGCGCGCCTTCGATCTGCTGGAGAGAATGGCCGACGCGGGCGGCGAAGTCGGCCTCAGTGAGCTGTCCGCCAGCAGCGGCCTGCCGCTCCCGACGATCCACCGGCTGATGCGTACGCTCGTGGCCTGCGGTTATGTACGCCAGCAGCCGAACCGGCGCTATGCACTCGGCCCCCGGCTGATCCGGCTCGGCGAGTCCGCGTCCCGGCTGCTCGGCACCTGGGCCCGCCCCTATCTCGCCCGGCTGGTCGACGAGACCGGCGAGACGGCGAACATGGCACTGCTCGACGGCGACGAGATCGTCTATGTGGCGCAGGTGCCCTCCCGGCACTCCATGCGCATGTTCACCGAGGTCGGCAGGCGGGTGCTGCCGCACTCCACCGGCGTCGGCAAGGCCCTGCTCGCCAACACCCCGCCCGACGAGGTACGGGCCCTGCTCGCCAGGACCGGAATGCCGCCCGCCACCGAGAAGACGATCACCACACCGGACGGTTTTCTGGCGGCACTGGAACGGGTGCGGCGCGACGGGTACGCCGTGGACGACAACGAGCAGGAGATCGGCGTGCGCTGCCTCGCGGTCTCCGTGCCCGACGCACCGACCGCCGCCGCGCTCTCGATCTCGGGCCCCGCCGGGCGGGTGACCGACGCGGCCACCCGGCGGATCGTGCCGGTCCTCCAGGAGGTCGCCCAGCAGTTGTCCGTCGCCCTGGCGACCTCCGGCACCCGGGACTGACACGCGCCGCGCCCTGCGGGTCCGTGTCTCGCGCTGCGGGCGGCGCGGGCCCTGTGGGCCGTTCTCCCTGGGCGTCAGGCAGGAATCACCCCGCAGTCGCCGCCTCGTCGATCAGATCGGCCACGGCTTTGGGCTGCGACGCCAGCGACGCGTGGCTCGCCGACAGTTCGACGATCCGGCGCGGCTCCATCCGCCGCGCCATCCGGCGCTCGTTGTCCGGATGGATCATGCGGTCCTCGGTGGAGACCTGGTACCAGGTGGGCTTCTTGCGCCATGCCGGATCGGTGACGGGGTCACCGAAGGTCGAGGCGAGCGGCGCCTTCTGAGTGACCGCCAGGACCAGCGCCTCGTCGTCGCCGAGATCCTGGCAGAAACTCCACTGGTAGGTGTCCTGACCGACCCAGAGATAACCGTCGGAGTCGGGGGCGATGTTCTCGAACGCGGCGGGCGGCAGTTCCTGGCTGATCTGTCCGGGGCTCTCCCCGGCGTCGGGCGCGAACGCCGCGATGTAGACCAGTCCGGTGACGTTCGGCAGATCGCCCGCCTCGGTGATGACCGCGCCGCCGTAGGAGTGACCCACCAGGAGGACCGGCCCGTCCACCTGCCTGACCATCTTCCGGGTCCGCTCGGCGTCTTCGGCGAGGGAGGTCAGCGGCATCTCCACCGCGCGCAGCGAACCGTAGCCCCGGTTCCTCAGCTCCAGGATGGTCTTCCCCCAGTGCGCGGCGCCTCCCCAGAACCCGTGCACCAGAACGACTGTCGGCTTCTCGGCCATAGCGGTTTCCTCTGCGATCGATGGGGGGCCTGGCACTCTCCTCCCCACGCTAGGACGGCGGTACGGGTCCCGCCACCGCTGCCCGACCGTCCAGCACCCCACGAGCCGGGCAAGCTCCGTCAGAGGGGCCCTACGACTGCGCCCCGCCGAACAGGTCCACCGCGTGGCGCACCTGCATCAGGGCGGGCGCGAGTGCGCTGACCGAGCCGATCGCGCCCGCGATCAGCAGCAGGGAGCGCCGCATGCGCGGGATGTCGGGCCGTCCGGTGGCCACCATCGTGGCCAGGACGGCGAGTTCGTCCTCGGCTATGCCCCGGTCGGGGAACTTCCCGGGGTGCCCGGCCAGTTCACGGCGGAGCCGGGAGACGGCCTCCCCCAGCGCTGTGGCCCTCGGGTCCTCTCCGCTCCCTGTCACCGGCGTCTGCCCCACGCTCCGCAACAAAGTTCTCCCCCTCACCCGCCCCTTGGGACCGGTTCCACGACCGTCAGTCGACGGCCAACCACCCAGAGTTGCGGGTCAGTTAACGCCATGGGGTACGGTACGCGCCACTCCGTGGACCGAATTCAGGACGATGAGCGCAGGGCGGGCACCGCGTGCCACGCCTCGGCAGGCGCCGCGAACCTCGCTCACCAGGTCGGTTCCCGCACCGGAATGCGATAGGCAGTCCCCATGGCGCACCCACCGAAGAGACATGTACCGAACAGAACCGGCCCCCAGGGAACGGAACGGCGGCGGAGCACCGGGCCTGCTCGTTCGGGAGCCGGAACGGATACGGGCCCTGTCGCCGGACTGCTGCTCGCGGCGGGCGGCGGGCGCAGGCTCGGCGGACGGCCCAAGGCGCTGCTGCGCTTTCGCGGCAGACCGCTGGTCGAGCACGCGGCCCGGGTACTGCGCGAAGGCGGCTGCGACCCGGTGCATGTGGTGCTCGGGGCGGCGGCCGAGCGGGTGCGGGAGGAGGCCGAGCTGCCCGGCTGCGTCCTGGTGGACAACCCCCGCTGGGCGGAGGGCATGGGTTCGTCGCTGCGCGCGGGTCTGGCGTCCCTGGCCGCCGTCCCCGTGGGGGCCGCGCTCGTCGGCCTGGTGGACCAGCCCGGGATCGGGGCGGCGGCGGTCGCCCGCGTCCGGGCCGCGTACACCTCCCCGGACGCGCTGATCGCGGCTTCGTACGACGGTGAGCGCGGGCACCCCGTGCTGTTCGGCGCGCACCACTGGCGGGCGATCTCGGCGGGCGCGGTGGGAGACCGGGGAGCCCGGGCGTATCTGAGCGGGCACACCTCGTCGCTCGTCCTGGTCGAATGCGGTGACATCGCCGAGCTGTACGACATCGACACGCCGGACGACCTGGGGCGGCTCGGCCAGTGAGCCGGGCAGGACGCCTCGGCCGATGACCTGGGCGGGACGCCTCGACCCCGAAGACCCATGACCGGGAAGAGCAGCGGACAGGGACCTTTTCCCTGGCGCGCGGACCAGGCTCCCGCCACCAGCGCCCGCCACCGGTTCTCACCACCGGCTCCCGCCCCCAACCCTCCTTGTTCTTCCATGATAAGAAAACTACTATCCATTAATGGGTCATGGGGGACCCTGGCACTGCCATGTGAGGACCCGACAGGCACCGCCCGCCGAAGGAAGTGACCGCCCATGTCCGCAGCAGCGCCGCCCCCGCCGGCCACCGTCGAGGCCGGGCCCCTGCCCCGGCAGGAGGAAGTGCTCAGCCGGGACGCCCTGGTCTTTCTGGCCGAACTGCACCGGCGGTTCAGCCCCCGCCGGGACGAGCTGCTGGCCCGCCGCGCCGAGCGCCGCGCGGAGATCGCCCGTACGTCGTCCCTGGACTTCCTCCCGGAGACGGCCGCGATCCGCGCGGACGACTCCTGGCGGGTCGCCCCCGCCCCCGCCGCTCTCCAGGACCGCCGCGTGGAGATCACCGGCCCGACCGATCGCAAGATGACGATCAACGCGCTGAACTCCGGCGCGCGGGTCTGGCTCGCCGACTTCGAGGACGCCTCCGCCCCCACCTGGGAAAATGTTGTCACCGGCCAGCTCAATCTGATGGACGCCTTCGAACGGCGCCTCGACTTCACCGACGAGCGCACCGGAAAGACCTACGCCCTGCGACCGGCCGATGAGCTGGCGACCGTCGTGATGCGCCCGCGCGGCTGGCATCTGACGGAGCGCCACCTCCAGACGGCGGACGGCGCCCGCGTCCCCGGCGCCCTGGTCGACTTCGGCCTCTACTTCTTCCACAACGCCCAGCGGCTCACCGACCTCGGCAAGGGCCCGTACTTCTATCTCCCCAAGACCGAATCCCATCTGGAGGCGCGGCTCTGGAACGATGTCTTCGCCTTCGCGCAGGAGTACGTCGGCATCCCGTACGGCAGCGTCCGCGCGACCGTCCTCATCGAGACGATCACCGCCGCGTACGAGATGGACGAGATCCTCTACGAGCTGCGCGATCACGCCTCCGGGCTGAACGCGGGCCGCTGGGACTACCTCTTCTCCATCGTGAAGAACTTCCGCGACTGCGGCCCCGGCTTCGTCCTCCCCGACCGCAACGCGGTCACGATGACCGCGCCCTTCATGCGCGCGTACACCGAACTGCTCGTCCGCACCTGCCACAAGCGGGGCGCCCACGCCATCGGCGGGATGGCGGCCTTCATCCCCTCCCGGCGCGACGCCGAGGTCAACAGGGTCGCCTTCGAGAAGGTGAAGGCGGACAAGGACCGCGAGGCAGGTGACGGCTTCGACGGCTCCTGGGTGGCGCACCCCGATCTGGTGCCCGTCGCCATGGCCTCCTTCGACGCCGTACTGGGCGACCGGCCGCACCAGAAGAACCGGCTGCGTGAGGACGTCTCGGTCAGTGCCCGCGATCTGATCGACATCGGCTCGCTCGATGCCAGGCCGACGTACGAGGGTCTGCGCAACGCCGTCCAGGTCGGCATCCGCTATATCGAGGCGTGGCTGCGCGGCCTCGGCGCCGTGGCGATCTTCCATCTGATGGAGGACGTGGCCACCGCCGAGATCTCCCGCTCCCAGATCTGGCAGTGGATCAACGCGGGCGTCGTCTTCGAGAACGGCGAGCGCGCCACCCCGGAACTCGCCCGCCGGATCGCGGCCGATGAGCTGACCGCGATCCGCGAGGAGCTGGGCGACGAGACCTTCGCCGCCGGGAACTGGCGGCAGGCGCACGACCTGCTGCTCAAGGCCGCGCTGGACGAGAGCTACGAGGAGTTCCTCACCCTGTCCGCGTACGAGCGGCTGACCGACTGACCGACGACCGGCCGAAGCTGACCGACTCACTGACGACCGGCTGACCGGCCGACCGGCCGACCGGCTGATTCCCGACGCTCGTGCATCGGGCCGCACGGGCCCCGGGTCCCGGCGCTGCCATGATGACGCGCATGGGGGCATCGAGAGTCGCCGTGGTCGGCGGCAGCATCGCGGGGTGTGCGGCGGCACTGGCCGTACACCGCGCCGGGTACGAGGACATCACCGTCTACGAGCGCACAGCGGGCGATCTCGCCGACCGGGGTGT
The DNA here is from genome assembly GCF_053607985.1 of Streptomyces sp. NPDC055078. NCBI lineage: Bacteria > Bacillati > Actinomycetota > Actinomycetes > Kitasatosporales > Streptomycetaceae > Streptomyces > Streptomyces sp. NPDC055078. The sequence goes on along the minus strand of NZ_JBSGUP010000177.1, from coordinate 6,079 downwards.
CGGCGTGGCCGTCCACAGCGCGCGCTACCGCGAACTGGCGGCGGCCGGATATCTCGACGCCACGATGCCCTGGGCCGAGGTGACCGAGCGCCACTGGTACGTCCGGGACGGCGATGTGCCCCTGGGCCGGCCTCTGTGGACCAACGAATTCCCCTTCCGTACCTACAACTGGGGCCCTCTGTGGCGGGAGTTACGCGCGCGGGTGCCCGGCTCCGCCGTCTTCCGCTCCGGGACGGCCGTCACCTCCGTCACCGAGTCGGCGGCCGGAGCGTACGTCCACACCTCCGCCGGGTCCCGGCGCTACGACCTCGTGATCGGCGCGGACGGCTACCGCTCGGTCGTCCGTGACGCCGTCTGCCCCGGCCTGCGCCCCGCCTACGCGGGCTATCTCGCCTGGCGCGGCGCCTATCCGGCGAGCAGGCTCCCCGACCCGGCACCCTGGGGGGAGACCACGCTCGTCTACGCCGTCTTCAACGGCGGCCATGTCGTCGTCTACCGCATCCCCGACGGGGCCGGCGGCCACCGCGTCAACTGGGTCCTCTACACCGCCCCGCCCCCCGGCCTCGACATCCCCCTCGCCCTCCCCACCAGCCTCCCGCCGGGCACCCTCGCCGACGCCCTGCGCACCCACCTCACCGCACTGACGGAATCCCGGCTTCCGCCCTTCTGGGGCACGCTCGTCGGGCTCACCGCCCCCGCCGAACTCTTCGTACAGCCCATGTACGACTTCACCGCCACCCCCGGCGCCACCCGCCACCTCGCCCTCCTCGGCGACGCCGCGACCGTCGCCCGCCCCCACACAGGCGCCGGCGCGGTCAAGGCCCTCCAGGACGCGACCATGCTGGAGTCCGCCCTGCGGGCCGCGCCCGCCCTGCCCGACGCACTGCGCGCCTACGACACGGCCCGCGCTGCGGCGGGCGGCGCGATGGTCGACCTGGGCCGCACCCTCGGCCACGCACTGGTGGAGTCCACGCCCGACTGGACGTCCCTGGACGCGTCCGGTGTCGCCTCCTGGTGGGAGTCGGCGGACGCGGCGGGAGTGTTCGGGGGCCGCCGTCTGGCGTAGGGCGTGGCGTCGTGAGACGTGGGTCACAGGCGTTCGTGTCACATTCCGGCGCGCTGTTCCGTCGTAGGAGTACCAGCACCGGCAACGTGCCGGTGAGCCAGTACCGACAACGGCGGAGGAACACCATGAAAGCCCGTCTGGACGCCTTCAGCAGCCCGACCGTAGGCAAGGTCTTCAAGCACATCACCGCCGCGAACAAGGCGCTCGTGGACTCGGCCCTGCCGGCCACGACCTATGAGCTGGTGAAGATCCGCGCCAGCCAGATCAACGGCTGCGGCTTCTGCACCGACATGCACACCAAGGAGGCCACCGCCGCCGGGGAGACCCCGGTGCGCCTCAACCTCGTCGCGACCTGGCGCGAGGCCACGGTGTTCACCGACGCCGAGCGGGCCGCGCTGGAGCTGGCGGAGGAGGGCACCCGGATCGCGGACGCGGCCGGCGGGGTCTCGGACGAGGTCTGGGCGAACGCCGCCAAGTACTACGACGAGGAGCAGCTCGCCGCCCTGGTGTGCGCCATCGCCCTGATCAACGCCTTCAACCGGGCGAACGTCATCATCCAGCAGCCCGCGGGCGACTACCGGCCGGGCCAGTTCGGCTGAGATTCGGCCGTCCGGACGCGCGGCCGGGCGGTACGGCCTGCCGGCTGACCGCCCGGACCCCGTCGAGGCCGACCGGGACCGCCCTCCAGCGACAAGTTTCAGCCAGATAGCCGCTCGCCATCGGGGAAGGTGGTATTCCGGCCTACAGTCGAACGGACGCCCGGCCAAACCTGTCGGGTGCTTCACGAGCACGGGGGATTTTTCGTGATCAAGGTCAAGAAAACAGTCATGTTCAAAAGGGTGCTGGCTGCCGCCACCGTCACCGGCACACTGGCCACCCTGGGTGTGGTCGCCACCGCGACGCCGGCCGCCGCCCACCCCATCACCTGCGGCTGGGACCGGGGCGTCGGCACTCCCTGGTCGGTGACCAGGACCGCCGTCAAGGGCTTCGTCCGGGTCAGGTGCTCCGACAACCTCGACGACGCCAACACCCGCGCCCAGCTGGAGATCTACCGCAGTGGTCGCTGGCGGAACCACGGCAACGGCGTCACCAGCCACTCGACCGCCAGGGTGATCCACGTCAACGACTCCGCGGGCAAGCGGATCGGTGGCTACCACTACCGCACCGAGGGCACGCACTTCGGCCAGCACGGCAACATCTTCGCGCTGCCGACCTACTACTCTCCTACCCGCTATCTGGTCCGCAACGGCTGACCGGTACGGAGCCGAGAGGGGCGCGCGGGATTCCGACGGGGTCCCGCGCGCCCGTCGTTTCCGAGGAGGAGACCATGCGGAAGATGGAATCGCAGGCCGAGCGCCTGCTGGCCCTGGCACAGGAAGTCTGCCGGGTCCGCCACGGTGAGGTCGTGACCCCCCGGGACATCGTCTTCGCCTATGTCGTACGCCAGTTGACGCCCCCTGAGGAGTCCCCCGGGTTCTCGGCGCAGGACAGCTCGTCCCCGGAGCAGATCCGGCTGGGTCCTGAGATCGAGGCCGTACTGACCCTGGAGACGGACGAGCCGGTCGTCCTGGGCGAACTGGTGGACATGGCGGCGATGCGGTGCGAGGAGCTGGCCGGATATCTGGGGCGCGGATGAGGAGAGGGATCGGAGCCTCGGCGGGGCTGCTCGCCGTGGTGCCGCTCGCCGTGGTGCTGGTCTCCTGCGCGTCCCCGGAGCCCGCCGGCACGGCGGACAGGCTGGCGAAGGAGGGATGGGCGAAGGAACCGATCCTCCAGGGAGCCGAATCCACTCTGGGCGAGGTCTCGCCGGCCGCGTGCCGGCCGCTCGTGACCGTCCTTGACCGGCGCGATCCCTCGGACGAGGTCACCGGCTTCCGCCACAAGGAACGCCGGTCCTACCTCCTGATCCGCGAGTTCGACGGGACGGCCGGTCTGCCGAAGACCGTCCTGGACGCCGCCGGCGCGTGCCCCGCGATGAAGATGGGCTACGACTCCACCGCGCTGGCCTACACGGTCGGCGTCGTCGCCCGGGAGGAGCACGAGACCCGGCTGCTGCTGACGGCGCGGGAGTCCGGGAACATCGTGACCCAGATGCTCGTGTCCGCGTCGGAGAAGGACGGGAAGCAGCGGCTGACGCGCGTCATGCGACCCGAGGGCGTCGGCGACGCCGAGCGGACCGGGGCGGATCTGGCCGTTTGATCCATGCGCTGTGATCCGTGCGCTGTGATCCGTGCGCTCCCGGGCGGGAAGGCCCGGCCGGTGTCGCGACCACCCCTGAAGTCCGTCGCTCGACCGGCCGGGCCCCTGGCCACCGGCGCTCCCCTGTTCCTCCTCGCGGGCCGGCTTCTCCCGCATGCGCCGGATCAGTGCCGGATCACAGGGTGGACTTGAACAGCAGGCGGTTGGGGGTGCCGCTGACATTGCCCCGGATCGCGTTGGCCGTGCTGTTGCTGAGCAGCCAGTTGTTCACCACCGTGCTGGAGGCGTCGCCGTTGGCCGACTTGTACAGCGCCGCCACCCCGGCGACATGCGGTGAGGCCATCGACGTACCGCTCATGCTGGTGGAGCCGCCGCCGGACCGGGCGGAGAGAACGCCCACACCAGGGGCGTAGAGGTCGGTGCAGCGACCGTAGTTGCTGAAGCCGGCCTTGGCGTCGCCGGAGTCGGACGCGGCGACCGACAGGGCGCCGGCGGCGCTCGCCGGGGAGTAGTTGCAGGCGTCCCGGTTGTCGTTGCCCGCCGCGACCGAGGTGTGGACACCGGAGTTGGCGAGGGCGGTGGCCGCGTTGTTGAGGGCGGCGGAGTAGCCGCCGCCGAGGGAGGCGTTGGCGACCGCGGGCTTCACCGCGTTCTGCCGGACCCAGTCGAACCCGGCGATGATCGCGGAGAAGGAACCGGAGCCCTGGCAGTTGAGCACCCGTATGCCCCTGAGCTGGACGCCCTTCGCCACGCCGTACGTCGTACCGCCGACGGTGCCCGCGACATGGGTGCCGTGACCGTTGCAGTCCTGCCCGTTGCCGCCGAGGGCGTCGAAGGCGTTGCGTGCCCGGCCGCCGAAGTCGGGGTGAGCGGTCGAGATGCCCGAGTCGATGATGTACGCGGTGACGCCGGAGCCGTTGCGGCCGTAGGTGTACTGGCTGTTGCGTCCACTGCGCTGGTCGATACGGTCCAGGCCCCACGGCGGGTTGTTCTGCGTGCCGGAGGCGGTGACCGTCTGGTCCTCCTCGATGGCGGCGACCCGGGAGTCAGCGCGCAGCGCCTTGAGCTGGCCCCCGGAGAGTTCGGCGGCGAATCCGTTGATGACCTCGTCGTACACATAGTCGGTGTCGACCGACCGCGCGTCGGCGAGCGCGGCCGGGTCGGCACCTGCCTTGAGGGTGACGATGTAACGCCCCTTGATCTCCTTGGCCGCCGGAGCGTCGGCGACCTTGACCAGCGGGGCGGGATCGGGTGCCGGGGCGGCGGAGCCGACGGCCGGGATCAGGGTGAGGGGGACCGCGAGGCCGACGGCACCGACGGTGAGGATGCCGAGGTGGGTTCTGCGCATGGAGGGGCTCACACCTTTCGTGGTCCGGCCGCACGGTGGCGACGGCCGGTGAGTGGGGGAACGCGCCCCTGCCGTACGGGCTGTGGGGGACCGACCCGCGGGGAAGGGGGACAGGGGCGCGGAAGGTGGAAGTGCGCGCCGCACAGGGCGGCGACGGCGGTCCGCGCACCGCAGGCGCCGGCTGCGGCGGCGAGGACCACCGTGGCCGGAAACTGCTGTCACATATGACAGGACCGCCGACACGCCCCGGCACAGTGGTCCGCGGGCGGGATCGCCGCTCGCCGGGACCTCCGTGTCAGCCGGGCGTGGCGCCAACATACCGGGGTCAGCGTGGAGTTGACCCGGAGTCGACCCCGGCCGAAACGGGCGTGACCGGTTGCGGACACCAGGCCGTACGGCGTCGGCGTACGGCCTGTCCGCGTGGCGGCGGAACCCATGAACCGTGGTCAGGGCCGCCCCGCCCGATCTAAGGTCGGGCCATGGAGGCCGAGGATCCGCGCGGAGACAGTGCCGCCGTACGCCCACCCGCGGACCCCGAGGCCCCCGGGCCTTCCGTGCCGGAGTCGGCCGGGGCCGCGGCGGGGGCGGCCTACCGGAAGCTGAGCGGAGCCGGGGACGCCCTGGACGTACTGCCCGATGACGTACGGGACTGGCTCGCCGCGCGGCGGCTCATCGACGCGGACCGGCAGCACGCCAACTCACCTGAGCGCGCCCTCCACGACCTCGTCGCCGACCAGCACCGGCTACTCGGCGAACTGCGCCACGGCCTGGATGCCCTCCAGGACGTCCTGCGCCTCGTCCCCGACCTGCGGGGCGCCGGGCGCGAGGCCGTGGAGGCCGAGTTCTTCGCCGACCGGGCCCGCCTGCGCGAGCGCATGGAGGACCTGGACGTCCTGTGCCGGGACGAGATCCTCGGCCTCCGCACCACCTTCCCCTCCTCCGACGATCTCGCCGACAGCCTGGCGGAGGACCTCACCATGCTCGCGCGCGGCGTCGACATCCGGCTCCTCGTCGCGACCCCTGCCACCCGGCGGCCCGGCGCAGCGCGCTACCTCTCCGTCATGCGCGAGCACGGTGCGCGGATCCGGCTGACCGCGACCGTCCCCCTCCACCTCAACGTGGTCGACCGCTCCATCACCCTCCTCGCCCTCGGCCCCGCCGACGACGGAACGCCCCCGGCCGAGGACGTCGTCCTCCACAGCACCCGCCTCGCCTCCTGCTTCGCCCGCGTCTTCGAACACCACTGGGCCACCGGCCTCCCCTACGCCACCGCCCCCGACGGCACCGCCGACGAGTGGACCCCCCGCGAACGCGAAGTCCTCGCCCTTCTCGCGGCGGGCGCCAAGGACGAGGCCATCGCCCGGCGCCTCGGCTGCTCCGAACGCACCCTGCGCCGCCTGATCACCGCCCTGGTCGACAAACTCGGCGCGGAGAGCCGCTTCGCGGCGGGCGTACGGGCGGCCCGG
>NZ_JBSGUP010000176.1:0-13184 GCF_053607985.1 Streptomyces sp. NPDC055078 | reverse complement strand
CCGCTGTGGATCGGCATGGTGTAGATCGACTCCTCGCGGACGTTCGTGCCCGGCTTCGGCGCGTGGATCATCTTGCCGCCGCCGATGTAGAGCCCGACATGGCTGATGTCGTCGTAGAAGAAGACCAGGTCACCGGGGAGCAGGTCCTCGGCCGCCACCCGCTGGCCGATCTTCACCTGGTCCCAGGTGGTGCGGGGGAGATCCACGCCCGCCGCCCGCCATGCCGCCTGGGTCAGCCCCGAGCAGTCGTACGAACCGGGGCCGGTCGCGCCCCAGACGTACGGCTTGCCCAACTGGCCGCGGGCGAAGGCGAGCACCTTGTCGGCCTTGGCGCCGTAGGAGGAGCCGGGGGCGGCGGGGGCGGCGGGGGCGGCGGGGCTCTGCCCGGTCTCCGTACCGGCGCCCGCGCCGCTGCCCTGGCCGCTGTCGCGGCTCTGTTCGCGCTGTTCCGCCAGCCTCTTGCGCTCGGCCTCGGCCTGCTGAGCGGCCCTCGCCTCGCGCCGGGCCTCCTCCTGGGCTTCCTCCCGGGCCTTCGCCGCGGCCTTGCGGCGGGCCTCCGCCGCCTTCTCGCGCTCGATGGCCGCGAGCCGGGACTTCTCCTCGGCGGTCAACTGGGCCAGCAGCGAGCGGGCGTCGGCCAGCTTCGTCTGGACGTCGCGCTTGCTCACCCGCAGCGCCTGCTGGGAGCGGGTGAGGGAGTCCAGCTTCCGGGCCGCGGTGGTCCGCTGGGCGGCGGCAGCGGCGCGCTGGCTCTCGTAGTCGGCGATGGCACCACGCTGACGGTCCGTCATCCGGTTCATCAGCTGGGTCTGGTCGAAGTACTGCTGCGGGTCGTCCGCCAGCAGCAGCGCCGCGGTCGGGGTGACCGCGCCCGTGCGGTACTGCGCGGTGGCGTAGCCGCCGAGGACTCGGCGGGACTCGTTCAGCTTCTCCGCGCGCTTCGCGGCGTCGTCGAGCAGCGCGTCGACCTCACCGCGCTTCCCGGCGGTCGCTTCCTTGGCCTGGTTGTACTTCTGGGTCGCGGTACCGGCCTGCCGGTACAGATCGTCGACCTTCTTCTGCACCTCTTCGACCGAGGGCCTGGGGTTGTCGGTCGGCGCGGCGTTCGCGCCCTGGGCCGACAGGAGGGTGACGGATGCGATGGCCGCCGTGGTGAGACCGACGGCGGGGGAGGTCTTCGCGGTACGGCTTCGAGCCCTGCGATGCGACGCCAAAGGTCGACATCTCCTTCTTCCGTTGACCGCCTACCGGGTTAGCTGTCGGGTTCGGGCGGAACGGAAGATCGCCCTACGGGCCGTGTGGAACGGGCCCGATTCACCCCGGTCGTGCATGGTGGGTCCCCGGTTCCCGAACTCCCCTGAGGGAAGCCGGGATTCGGCGCGGGCCGCCCGATTGGCGTGGTTCGCCGTGGGGGTACGGGCCGCCTGATCGAGCACGCTAGCCAACACGTGTGGTCGCTGTGAAGATTGATGTTCGATTTGTCCGATACATTTTCGTGACCTTTTCGCTTGGGGCGGGACCGGCCCGGATAATGACCGAGTGAGTTCGTACGGCTTCGCGGCGCGTTCGCGGAGGCTCATGGCGGGCCGCCGGGGCAGCCCCGGCAGGGGTGGTTCCGTACGGTACGGACGGGCCGGGCCGGGGCGGAGTGCCCGTGCGGGGGGGCGGGCTGTCAGTGGGGCGGCCTAGGGTGTTTCTGGTGGATCAGGCTGGGTCAGTGAGCGGGGTCTGGTGCCGTGCATCGCAAGGCGGAGGAAGAAGTCCACGCGGAGCGTAGGCGACTGACGACAACGCGGCGTGGGGGTACCTCCCGGGCCGCCAGGCCCAGGGGGAGTGCGGTGCCAGGGCACGCGAGCCCAGCAAGATCCACCAGAAGCGCCCTAGACTCGGAGAGCGATGAGCAGCCTCTTTGACGACCACTTCCTGGCGAACCTCCAGAGCACCCCGGAGGAGCCCCCGCCGCCGCCCGAGGACCGCGAGGAGCCCGCGGGCCATGCCCGGGAGGAGATTCCCGACGACCTCTTCCAGGGCGCCTATGACGTGCCCCCGGCCCGGGACGCGTACCACCGCGACGGCGCTCCGCGCACGGTCGTGGACCCCGCAGCCCTGCTCGAAGGGCTGAACGACCAGCAGCGCGCCGCCGTGGTGCACACCGGATCGCCGCTGCTCATCGTGGCGGGGGCCGGCTCCGGCAAGACCCGGGTGCTGACCCACCGGATCGCCCAGCTGCTGGGCACCCGCAGCGTTCACCCCGGGCAGATCCTGGCGATCACCTTCACCAACAAGGCCGCCGGCGAGATGAAGGAGCGCGTCGAGCAGCTGGTCGGCCCGCGCGCCAACGCCATGTGGGTCATGACCTTCCACAGCGCCTGTGTCCGCATCCTGCGCCGCGAGTCCAAGAAGCTCGGTTTCACCTCGTCGTTCTCGATCTACGACGCGGCCGACTCCAAGCGGCTGATGGCGCTGGTCTGCCGCGATCTGGATCTCGACCCCAAGAAGTTCCCGCCGAAGTCGTTCAGCGCCAAGATCTCCAATCTGAAGAACGAGCTGATCGACGAGGAGACCTTCGCGGACCAGGCCGCCGGGGACGGGGGCGGTTTCGAGAAGACCCTCGCCGAGGCGTACCGGATGTACCAGGCGCGGCTGCGCGAGGCCAACGCCCTGGACTTCGACGACATCATCATGACCACCGTCCATCTGCTCCAGGCGTTCCCGGACGTCGCCGAGCACTACCAGCGGCGCTTCCGGCATGTCCTGGTGGACGAGTACCAGGACACCAACCACGCTCAGTACACGCTCGTACGCGAGCTGGTGGGCACGGGGTACGAGGACCTGCCGCCCGCCGAGCTGTGTGTCGTCGGTGACGCCGACCAGTCGATCTACGCCTTCCGGGGCGCCACCATCCGCAACATCCTCCGGTTCGAGGAGGACTACCCCGACGCGACGACGATCCTGCTGGAGCAGAACTACCGCTCCACCCAGACGATCCTCTCCGCCGCCAACGCCGTCATCGAGCGCAATGAGAGCCGCCGTCCCAAGAATCTGTGGACCAACGCCGGTGCGGGCGCGCAGATCACCGGCTATGTCGCCGACACCGAGCACGACGAGGCCCAGTTCGTCGCCGACGAGATCGACCGGCTCACGGACGCGGGCGACGCGAAGGCGGGCGACGTCGCGGTCTTCTACCGGACGAACGCGCAGTCCCGTGTCTTCGAAGAGATCTTCATCCGGGTCGGACTGCCGTACAAGGTCGTCGGCGGCGTCCGGTTCTACGAGCGCAAGGAGGTCCGGGACGTCCTCGCCTATCTGCGCGTCCTGGCCAACCCCGAGGACAGTGTGCCGCTGCGCCGCATCCTCAATGTCCCCAAGCGCGGTATCGGCGACCGTGCCGAAGCGATGATCGACGCGCTCGGGCTCCGCGAGAAGATCACCTTCCCGCAGGCGCTGCGCAGGGTGGACGAGGCGTACGGTATGGCGGCCCGCTCGGCGAACGCGGTCAAGCGGTTCAACGTGCTCATGGACGAGCTGCGGACGGTCGTCGACTCGGGCGCCGGGCCCGCGGTGGTGCTGGAAGCCGTCCTGGAGCGGACCGGCTATCTCGCCGAACTCCAGGCGTCGACCGATCCGCAGGACGAGACCCGTATCGAGAACCTTCAGGAACTGGCCGCGGTGGCGCTGGAGTTCGAACAGGCGCGCGCGGAGGACGAGGGCGCGGGCACGCTCGCGGAGTTCCTGGAGCAGGTCGCGCTCGTCGCCGACTCCGATCAGATCCCGGACGAGGACCAGGACGGGTCGGGCGTTATCACCCTGATGACGCTGCACACCGCCAAGGGCCTTGAGTTCCCGGTGGTGTTCCTGACCGGGATGGAGGACGGTGTCTTCCCGCATATGCGCGCCCTCGGCCAGGCGAAGGAGCTGGAGGAGGAGCGCCGGCTGGCGTATGTCGGCATCACCCGGGCCCGCGAGCGGCTGTATCTGACGCGTTCGTCGATGCGGAGCGCCTGGGGCCAGCCCTCGTACAACCCGCCCTCGCGGTTCCTGGAGGAGATCCCGGGCCGGCATCTGGAGTGGAAGCGTACGGGGCCGATGGCCGCGCCCGCGGGGCCGACGTCCGGGCTCGGCGGGCGGCTGCCCTCGGTGCCGTCGTCGCGCTCGCGGTCGGGACCCGCCGGGTTCGCCACCCGGCGTGGTGCGTCCGAGAAGCCGGTGGTCGCCCTGGCGGTCGGTGACCGGGTCACCCACGACCAGTTCGGTCTGGGGACCGTGGTGGGGGTGACCGGATCGGGGTCGGACGCACAGGCGACGATCGACTTCGGGGACACCAAGCCGAAGCGGCTGCTGCTGAGATACGCGCCGGTCGAGAAGCTCTGAGAGCGCCCCCCGCCGGACCTCTCCGCCTGTGCACTGGTGAGGTCCGGCGGGAGTTGCCGACGGTGAGGCCCGGCGGGAGTCGCCGGTGGGCGGGGGCGGCTACGTCGGGTCGAGGCCGTGGCTGCGGAGCCAGGTCAAGGGGTTGATCGTCGACCCGCCGCCCGGCCGGACCTCGAAGTGGAGGTGCGGTCCGGTGGAGTTGCCCGAGTTGCCCGCGTAGCCGATGACATCACCGGCCTTGACCGTGCCCGAGCGGATCTTGGCGCTGCTGAGATGGCAGTACCAGGTCTCGGTGCCATCGGGGGCGGTCACAATGATCATGTTGCCGTAGGCGCTGTTGTACTGCGTACGGACGGTTCCGTCGGTCGCGGCCATCACATCGCTGCCGTACGACACGGGGAAGTCGATGCCCGTGTGCAGCGCCATCCAGTTGACGCCGGACTCTCCGTAGTACGTACTGAGGCCCTTCTGCTTCACCGGCAGGGCGAACTTGGGGCGGAGGGCCTCGCGTCGTTTGGCGTCTTCCTCGCGTTTCTTGCGCTCCGCCTCCTGGCGCACCTTCAGATCGATGCGCTCCTGGGTGCGCGAGGCGCGGTCGCTGAAGTCACGGGCCTCGGCGTCCAGCGCGGCGAGCTGGGTGTCCATCCTGTTGTTCGCGGCGGCCGTCCTGGCGGTCGTCTCGGCTACATCAGCCGCCGCCAGTTTGGTGTCTTCCTGCTTGGTCTCACCACCGCCGAGGCTGCCGACCGACGCGGCTGCGATGCCCGCGACGCCCATCACACACGCGGAGGGGACGGCGACGGTGAAGAGCGCGGAACGCTTCGCGGGGGTACGGCGCCGGCCACGGTTGCCGCCTCCGCCCGACCGGCGGACGGGCCGGGGGGTGACGGGCGCGATCGGGGTGATGGAGTCGCGCTCCGGCTCGGATCCGGACTCGTACTCCGGCTCGGATCCGGGTTCGTACTCCGACACGGATCCGGACTCGTACTCCGGTTCGTACTCCGGTTCGTGGTCCCGCTCGTGGTCCGGCTTGTGCGCCGCCGTCTCGGGGTACTCCGTGGCCGGGTAGCCGGAGCCCGGATATTCGGAGGCGGTCGCGCCGAACTCCTGCGAGAGTTCCGGGGGCAGTTCCTGCGCGAACTCCTGGATCAGTTCGGCGGCCGGCTCGCAGACGAGGTCGGCGCCGGCGTCGGCGCCGAAATCCGGGGGGAGGTCAGGGGCGAGATGGGGGGCGCAGTCGGGGAGGAAGTCGGGGCCGAAGGTGTGCTCGGGCGAGAACTGCTGCGGTACGACGGCTTCCCCGGCCTCCGTGCACGCGTTCCAGGCGGTGGCGTCATAGGCACCGCTCTCGAAGGTGGGGACGGCCCACTGGCCCGTGGTGTCGTACGCGAACGTGGCCGCGGCCGTTTCGAACTGGCCCGTCTGCGCGCCCTGGTTCCACGCCGACGCGTCCCACTGGCCGCTGGTGTCGTACTGATCGACGGTCGCGTAGTGGTCGACCTGGCCGACTGTCGCGTACTGGCCGGTGGCCTCGGGCTGGGGGAACTCATGCTGGGGGAACTGCTGCACCTGCGCGGCGTAGACCTCGTAACCCTGGGTCGGGTGAGAGCCGGTGTCCCACTGACCGGAGTCGTACGGGCCGCTGTGCCCGGCCTCGTATCCGGCCTGAGGGTCCGGCAGCACACCGAAGAGCGGGTCGGTGTCGAAGCTGCCTGTGGGGTAGTTGTCGTGGCCGACGTACCCGGCGTGGGGGTGCTGGTCGTTCACCAACGTCTCTCTCGCCTCGGCAGCAGGACCTGGATTCTGGGGCCATGGAACGCAGACGGGTCCCAGAGGGGAACCAGTGGCGCGACTGTACCCGGCGGTATGCGACGGCGACAATCTTCCTGGGGTTTTGGGCAATCAGGAAACGGGCATTCGAGCGTCTTTCGGAGGAGTATGGGCAGAGCTTTGGCCCTATGTTCGAAATTCGTTCGACGGTCGGGGGTGCGCTGTCCCCCACAGGACTGGATCAGCGGCGGATTCGGCGAGCATCACGCAACCGAAACGGCTCCCGAAGCGTCTACGCTCGGCGCCTTCGTCTCCAGCGCCTCCCGGATACGCGCCGCCACCGCCGGGTGGACGGGCAGTGCGAGATGGCCGATTCCGCTGACCCGCACATTTTCCGTGATGAGATCCGGGTGATCGAGACGGGCCGTCTCGATCGGAACCATCAGCTGATCGAGATCGCTCCAGAAGCTCACACATCGGGTACGGCACCCGGGCGCGGCGGCGCCCAGTTCCTCGATCACGCTGGAACCGGGGCGCATCTGGCGCACGATCGGGTGCGCGCTGGCGAGCGCGGCGACGGTGGTGCCGGCGTGCGGGGTACCGAGGGTGACCAGGGTCCGTACCCGTCGGTCACCGCCGAGGCGCTGGATGTAATAGCGCGCGATCAGGCCACCGAGACTGTGTCCGACGATATCGACCTGGCTTCGGCCGGTGCGCGCGCAGATCTCCTCGATATGGCGGCCGAGCAACTCGGCTGCGACCCGGATGTCGCAGGTCAGCGGGGAGTAGTTGAGGCATTCGAGGTGCCGCCAGCCATGCCGGGCCAGGGAGCGGCGGAGCAGGACGAAGACGGAGCGGTTGTCCACGAAGCCGTGGAGCATGACGACGGGCGGATGGTCCGGCCCCGGGCCGGTCACCAGCGCGGTGGCGTCCGGCGGGTCCGGCAGCGCGCCGAGGTCCCGGTCGGGCGGGTCGCCAGGACCGCCCGGGTCGCCGGGGTCAGTGGCCCGGTCGTGGGCGGAGGGCCGGGGGGCGGGGGTGCGCTCCGGGGTGAGGCCGGAGGGGTACAGCAGCAGATGTCCGGCGAGAATCGCCAGCTCAAGGGCGGTGGCGCGCAGAAAGGTGACGGGGATACGCAGATCGCGGAGGTTGCGCACCTGCCGGGAGGTCGACATCAGGGTGCGCAGGCTGAAGGGGCTCGCACTCCCGCTGGGGCTGGGGCTCGTACTCGTCGTGTCCGGGTCTGTACTCGTTGTATTCGGGCTGGTACTCGGAGGGGTCCGGCTCACGGGGGTGAGGCTCAACGGGTTCGGACTCAGTGGATTCAGGACCAGGGGGCCCAGCGTGAGGGGGAAGAAGGGCAGAACCTGCATGGGCCTACCTCCGTACGCCCTACAGGAGACGGCATCGGCCCCCGTACGGCCTTATGGGGCCTCACCAGGTGCCGCTTCGTCCGGCGCTGTGCCGGATTCGGCGGCGATACCGGCGACCGGATGACGGCCGGCGGTGCCACGCCTCCCTGCCGCTTGGCTGGCGGCACGGGGGAACGGCCCTGAAGCGGCTCCCTTGCGCCGGTCCCCGAGGGCCGCGGCTGGTGGGCCGCGAGTCGCGGGTGCGACGCATAGCGAACATGTCCCAATGTGTGATTTCCCCCTCGCCGCCCACCGCGAAACGGTCAGGTGCGGGATGCTGGAGATAACGTTCGTTCACTTGCGCTGGAGTCGGTTGTGTGGAGGCAGTGATGGGTGTGACTGGTCCGATCCGCGTGGTAGTGGCCAAGCCGGGGCTCGACGGCCATGACCGCGGGGCCAAAGTGATCGCGCGAGCCCTGCGCGATGCCGGGATGGAGGTCATCTACACCGGCCTCCACCAGACCCCGGAGCAAATCGTGGACACGGCGATTCAGGAGGACGCGGACGCGATCGGCCTCTCGATCCTCTCCGGAGCACACAACACACTCTTCGCGAAGGTGATCGCCCTGTTGAAGGAACGCGATGCGGAGGACATCAAGGTCTTCGGCGGCGGGATCATTCCGGAGGCGGATATCGCGCCGCTGAAGGAGCTGGGAGTGGCGGAGATCTTTACGCCGGGGGCGACGACGGGGGCGATTGTTGACTGGGTCAACGCGAATGTCCGGGAGCCGGCGGGGGCGTGATGCCCTGACCTGGTCGGTCTGACCTGGCCTGGTCGGGCCTGGACCTGACGCCGGACCTGACCTGGTCGGTCTGGCGCCTGGCCTGGTCGGGGCCTGGCGCCGGAGCTGGGAGGTGCGCTTCCTGCGGTGTGTGGTTTGTCGTGTGTGGGTTCTGCGGTGACCTGCCCGTGCGGGTGTCGGGCGTCTGTTTCCTGGGGCCCCTCCCCGGGTTTCCGCTCCTTGGGGGCGAGGGTCCGTCCTCAATCGCCGGACGGGCTGAGCGTGGGGTTCTGGTCCTGGCCTCGGTTGGCGGACGGGCTGAGCGTGGGGTTCTGGTCCTGGCCCCGGTTCTGGGGCCTGTGGCTGGGCCTTCCTCCGGGGGCCGGTGCGCTTCGGTGGTCAAGGGCGGCCTCGGGCAGGGGCGAGGGGCGGCGGGGAGAGTTCGGAGCGCATGGCCGCGCGGAGTCTGAGGGTGGAGACGAGGCGCTGGAATGCCTCCGACCAGTAGCCACCCGCGCCCGGTGAGGCGCCTTCGGCCTCGTCCGGGGTGGCTGTCAGCAGGTCGAGGCGGCCTGCCTCCATGGGATCCAGACAGCGCTCGGCCAGGCCCATCACGCCGCTGAAGCTCCAGGGATAGCTGCCCGCTTCCCGGGCGATGTCCAGGGCGTCGACCACCGAACGGCCCAGGGGCTCCGCCCACGGCACCGCGCAGACGCCCAGCAACTGGAACGCCTCCGACAGGCCGTGTGCCGCGATGAAGTCCGCCACCCAGACGGCCCGCTCCTCCTCCGGCAAGGTCGCCAGCAGCTTTGCCCGCTCGGCGAGCGAGGACGTGCCGGGCCCGGTCTCCGAGGGGATGCCCGGTGCGCCGAGCAGCGCGCGGGACCATGCCGCGTCCCGCTGGCGGACGGCGGCCCGGCACCATGCCGCATGCAGCTCCTCGCCCCACCGGTCCGCGACGGGCAGCGCGACGATCTCCTGTGGCCCGAGCCCGCCGAGGCGAGTGGTCCACGCGGACAGGGGAGTGGCCTCCGCGAGCTGCCCGAGCCACCAGGACCGCTCACCCCGGCCCGTGGGCGGACTCTGGACCACACCGTCGCGCTGCATGCCCCCATCGCATTCACGGGGCGCGTCCACGGCTATCCGCGCAGTCCCTCCGCTCCGGTCGAGGGCGACGCATGCTGTCGCCCGCTCGGCCATCCGCCCGGCGAGGGCGGAGTGAGGCAGCGCCGAGAGCAGCTCGGCCGCGGTCGCCCGCACATTACGGCTGCGATCGGCGAGGGCCTGTTCGAGGAAGGGCTCGTCCGCGCCGGACAGCCCCGTACGCAGGGAGTCGAGGAACATCAGCCGGTCCTCGGCCCGCTCCGTCTGCCAGGTCCCGGCCAGCAGGGCGAGGGCCCGGTCCGCGTCCCGGGCGCGCACCGCCGCCAGGAGCGCGACCCGCTCGGCGAACAGACCCGTCTCCCAGAGCCGGTGGACCGCGTCCGCGTCGGTCATATCCGGGAGCAGCGCTCCACCGCCCCCTGAGCCGCGCAGCGCGAACTTCCACTCGGGGTTGAACCGGGCCAGCCACAGCCCCCGCGACCCGGCGAAGGCGAGAGCCTGCGGCCGTAGATCCGTACGGGCGCGGGCGGCGTCCAGCAGCGCGGGCAGCAGGGACGGCGGGGACTGGTACCCCTGCTCATTGGCGGCGGCCAGCCACTGGGGCAGCAGCTCCGTCAGATCGGGAGTCGTACCCCTCCGGCCGGACGACGACGGGGCGGAACGGTCGGCCAGCAACTGCGCGAGCCGGTTGCACGCGCCCACCGGCGGATGCGGCCGGCCGTCGGTCGCCGCGGGCTCCGGCAGATCGGCGGCGGGTGCGGGCCGAAGCCCCGCCCTGCGCCGCACGGTGTGCAGCGCCGCCGCGTCCAGCAGAGCGGCGGGCCCGTCCTTGCCCGAGGTCATGACCGCCCCTGGTGGGGTACGGCGGTCGGTGCCGAGCAGAGCCGAGGTGACCAGCTCTTCCCACAGCGAGATATCGGTGCTGCCGGTAGTCGTGCTGCCGATGGTTCCGGTCATGGCGTCGTCCTCCACACGATCGCGGGCATGTCAGTGAGGTCGGTGATGTCAGTCAGGTCGGTGAGGTCGGTGATGCCCTGTGCTTCGGCTCGTCGGACCATGCGCCGATGCCCCTTGCCTTCGACTCCTCGGACCATGCGTCAGACCAGGGCGACCGCCCCTTCACCGGTCCCTTCACCGGTCCCGTCACCGGCCCCGGCGCCGTCGCCGGACCATGCGGTCAGCGGGATGACGCCCGCGTGGCCGCACTCGCCGAACACGGTGACCGGACCGCCCCCGGACAACGCCACCAGCTTCCACAGCCCGGGGCGCGCGAGCGCGGCGGGCGCGACCGGGAGCGCGGACCCGCCGTCCGCGTCCGCGAGCTGCCATCCGTCGCCGTCCGGGACGGGTATCACCCCGGTCAGCGTCACCGGCCAGGACTCCAGCCAGGGATCATCCCGCAGCGCCCGCCCGTACGCCTCCAGCGCCGACGCCACCGGACCGCCGGGCGGCGGCGAGGCGAACGGGGCAGGTGGTCCGAACTGCTCGCCCAGATCGGCCCGGAGCTGCCCCGCGCCCGGGTACGGAGTCAGCTCGGCCGCCACCGCCATCCCCACGGGCAGCGCCAACTGCGGTGTCCGGCCGGCCGCGCCGAACGAGAGCAGCACGGCGATACGCCCCGACTCCCGCCCGTACACCCAGATGCGACGCGTGGTGATCTTCCCGTCGGACGAGTCGTACTGAGAGAGGATCAGCCACTCGTCACGGACCGGCGGGCCCTCGGCGGGAGAGGTCAGGCCCACCCTGGTCCGGACGGTCGCGGCCAGCGGCTCCGGCAGCCGCTCGATCCCCAGCCAGGCCAGGTCGAGCAGATGGACCAGCGCGCATTCCTCCAGCAGCCGCACCGGCCAGCCGGGGCCCGACCCCGGGATCGCGCCCAGCTCCCGCACCCGGGCCGCCAGCCCCGGCGCCTGGGCGTCGACCATGCGGGCCGCGGTCTCCTCCCACAGGCCGTACCCCGACTGCTCGGCGGCGGCCAGACCGCCGCGCAGCAGATCGGACAGGCGCTGCTCCAACTCCGCCGCCCCCGCGTCGATCCGCTCGGCCCGGCGCTCCGCCCTGCGCCTGACCGCCTCGGGGTCGGCCGCCTTCCCGGGCCGCCCCGCGCCCGCTCCGTCCTCACCCTTCCCCTCCCGCTCGCGACGCCCCGCCAGCCACTCCTCGGCCCAGTCCGGCGCGGTGCCGACCGCCACGGCTTCCTCGTCCGCCGCCCAGAGCAGCAGCAGCCCCAGCGCGTGCTTGCACGGGAACTTCCGGCTCGGGCAACTGCACTTGTACGCCGGGCCCGTGAGATCGACGACCGTCTGATACGGCTTGCTGCCGCTGCCCTTGCACAGGCCCCACACCTCCCCGCCACCGCCGGTACCCGCATCCGACCACGGACCGGCCATGCCGAGCCTGGTCCCCGCCTTGCGTGACGCTGCGTCAGGAGCCAGTGCCAGCACCTGTTCCGACGACCAGCGCACCCCCGTCTGATTCATGGCCACAAAGCTACGGCCCACCACTGACAATCGGCTCTGACCTGCGAAGACGGTCGATTGTCAGTGGCGTGGTGCAGGGTGGGAACCACATCGGATCGAACGATCTGGAGGGGGAGAAATGACCGTGTCCGAAACCGGCGCCGAGGCTCTGCGACCGCATGCGGAAGACGCCTTCGCGGACGAGCTGAAGGCGCTGGCCGCGGCCGACGACCGGCCGCGCCCGGCCCATTGGCGGCTGTCGCCCTGGGCCGTCGCCACCTATCTGCTCGGCGGCACACTGCCCGACCGCACGGTGATCACACCCAAGTACGTAGGGCCTCGCCGGATCGTCGAAGTCGCCGTCACCACCCTCGCCACCGATCGTGCGCTGCTGCTGCTCGGGGTGCCCGGCACCGCGAAGACCTGGGTGTCCGAGCATCTGGCCGCGGCGGTCAGCGGCGACTCGACCCTGCTTGTGCAGGGCACGGCGGGCACCCCGGAGGAAGCGATCCGCTACGGGTGGAACTACGCGCGGCTGCTCGCCCATGGCCCCAGCCGGGACGCGCTCGTGCCCAGCCCCGTCATGCGCGCCATGTCCGACGGCATGACCGCGCGCGTCGAGGAGCTGACCCGTATCCCGGCCGATGTCCAGGACTCGCTCATCACGATCCTGTCCGAGAAGACGCTGCCGATTCCGGAGCTGGGGCAGGAGGTGCAGGCGGTCCGCGGATTCAATCTCATCGCCACGGCCAATGACCGCGACCGGGGGGTCAACGACCTCTCCAGCGCCCTGCGCCGCCGGTTCAACACCGTGGTGCTGCCGCTGCCCGCGACCCCCGAGGCGGAGGTCGACATCGTTTCCCGGCGCGTCGACCAGATCGGACGCTCGCTCGATCTCCCCGCCGTGCCCGAGGGCCTTGAGGAGATCCGCCGGGTCGTCACCGTCTTCAGGGAGCTGCGGGACGGCGTCTCGGCGGACGGCCGCACCAAGCTCAAATCACCGTCCGGCACCCTCTCCACGGCCGAGGCGATCTCCGTGGTCACCGGCGGGCTGGCGCTCGCCGCGCACTTCGGCGACGGAGTGCTGCGGCCCGGGGACATGGCGGCCGGCATCCTCGGCGCCGTCGTCCGGGACCCGGCGGCCGACCGGGTCATCTGGCAGGAGTACCTGGAGACGGTCGTCCGGGAGCGGGACGGCTGGAAGGACTTCTACCGCGCCTGCCGGGAGGTGAGCGCATGACCACCGGCCCGCTGTTGCTCGGCGTCCGCCACCACGGCCCGGGCTCGGCGCGGGCGGTGCGGGCCGCGCTGGAGGCGGCCGCACCGTCGACGGTGCTGATCGAGGG
>NZ_JBSGUP010000175.1:0-13208 GCF_053607985.1 Streptomyces sp. NPDC055078 | reverse complement strand
GACCCGGAGGCCGAGCCCATCGACTCGCTCGACGTACGGCTCGGCAGCGCCGACATCGCCAAGGTCGGCGCCACCGGCCTCGGCATCGCCGCCCTGGCCACGCTCATCCCCGGCGCGCGCGTGCTGCGCCTCAATCCGCGCGACATCCTGACGAAGGGCGACTGAGGCGATGACCTCCCTCACACCGGCTCCGGTGCTCGAACTCACCGAAGTGACCCGCTCCTACCAGAGCGGCAACCGCAAGCGCACCGTGCTCAAGGGCGTCAGCTACGCCTTCGAGCCGGGCCGTATGTACGCCGTGATCGGCCCATCCGGCAGCGGCAAGACCACACTGCTCTCGCTGGCCAGCGGCCTGGACTCACCGAGCAACGGCACCGTCCGCTTCCGTGGCCAGGACGTCATGGAACTGGGCCTCGGCCGCTACCGCAACCGTCATGTGGCCACCGTATTCCAGTCGTTGAACCTCCTTACGTATATGACGGCGGTCCAGAACATCACCTCCGCCATGGAGATCACCGGGGTGCGACGGGGCAACAAGAAGCGTCGCGCGGTCGAACTTCTCGAACTGCTCGGCGTGGACGCCGCCGACCACCACCGCCGGACCCTGCAACTGTCCGGCGGGCAGCAGCAGCGCGTCGCCATCGCCCGCGCGCTGGCCTGCGAGGTCGACATCCTCTTCGCGGACGAACCCACCGGTAGTCTCGACCACGAGACGGCGGCCGGGATCATCGCCGTGTTCCAGAAGCTGGCGCACGACGACGGCAAGTGCGTGGTGGTGGTGACGCACTCCCGTGAGGTTGCCGACGCCTCGGACGAGGTGCTGCAACTCAAGCGGGGCAAGCTCAGCGCACGCTAGGGCCAGGGCGCACTCACCGGCCCCGCCCCGGGCACCACGTACGAGCGCCCGGACCCCGGGCGCACTCACCGGCCCCGCTCCCGGTGGCCCCGGCGCCCGCGCGTCGCCGGACCGGTGGCACCGCTCACGCGTGGGGCAGGGTCGCCAGGCTCTCCGGCGGAAACGTGGCCGTGGTGTTGCCGAGGGTGAGGGCGCGGTACGTCGCGATCGCGGCCTCCTCCAGGTTCATGGCGCGGCGGAAGGCCATTCCGATGTCCTCGCCGAGCGAGGAGCAGCCGTGGTGGGAGAGGACCATGCAGTCGTGGTGCAGGGCCTGTTCGGCGGAGGCGTCGGCGAGTTCGTCCGACCCGTTGGGGTAGTAGGGGACGGTGCCGACGGAGCGTACGTAAGTGGCGTGGTCGAGCGTGATCAGCCGGATCGGCACGCCGACCGCGTCGAGGAGAACCGCGTGCTGCGGGTGGAGATGGACCACGCAGTTCACATCGGGGCGCACCTCATAGGTCCGCCGGTGCAGCTTCCACTCGCTTGACGGCCTGTCCGCGCCCCCCGTCCGCTCGCCGGAGGCCACGGACATCACGGTGAAGTCCCCGG
This sequence comes from Streptomyces sp. NPDC055078, assembly GCF_053607985.1. NCBI lineage: Bacteria > Bacillati > Actinomycetota > Actinomycetes > Kitasatosporales > Streptomycetaceae > Streptomyces > Streptomyces sp. NPDC055078. The sequence goes on along the minus strand of NZ_JBSGUP010000175.1, from coordinate 11,761 downwards.
CCTCCAGCCGGTCCAGCCAGGTCCCCGCGCCGGTGACCACGTATTCGTCGCCGCCGGGCAGCCGGGCCGACAGATTTCCCCCGCTGGCGAGGACGAGCCCGCGCTCGACGGCGAGCCGACCGACCTCGGCCAGTCGCTCGCACAGGTCCTCGCGGGTGTGAACGGGCTTCACATCGTGTCCTTTCGTACGACGGCGGGGCGGCCGTCGGGCCGTATGACGGTTCGGGCGTTCATCAAGGTGTCCATCAAGGTGTCCATCAAGGTGTTCATCAAGGTGTCCATGAAAGTGTTCATGGAGGTGTTCATGAAGTGACCTGCCCGGCCCTCCAGTCTCTTCCGTACCGCAGACCACACTCCCCCCACCCCTCTCCGAATACCGTCGCCGTTCACGGCATATGCGTGACCGATCGACCCTCTCGCGCGTTCCTTAGGGCGTACAGCCCACCCTCGCCGCAGCGGTACCGCCCATCGCGGAGCGGCCGGCGTGGCAGCCTTTTCGGCCTCCCCGGAACGGAGAGATCGTGACCCGGATCACGGTGCCCGGCCAGACCACCCAGGAACCCGATCGGGCGTGGGCCCGAGCCCCCGTCGAACCTGCGGCGAGCGAGGCGTGCCGGTATCTGTGCGCGGGAGTCCATATCGACGGCCACTACCGCGACGCCGTCATCGAGGAGCTGTACGTCCACGAAGAGCGGTTCACCGCACCCTCGTTCGGCATCGACGCGGCGCGTGTCCTCGCGCACGCCCTTCAGGCCCGCCGTAATGAACTCGGCTGGGCCTTAGGCGTACTCACCCTGTGGGTCCTCGCGATTCCGCTCACCGACCGGCTGTTCCTCCTCTTCCTGGTGCCCAGCCTGGTGCTCACGCTCGTCGCGGGGCTCGGGGATACGCTCGGACGGGCCCCCGCGTACTTCAGGCTGATCGCCCTGGGGCTGAAGTGGGTCGCGCGCTGCGTACTGGCCGTGGCGGTTCCCGGTCTGCTGATCTTCGGGGTCGCCGGACTCATCTCCGGCGACGGGGACACCGGCGACGTGGGCACCGGCGGTGGCGACTCCAGCGGCGAGGTCTCCAGCGGCGGGGTCTCCTCCGAGGCGGGCAGCACGGGCGGGAGCACCGCCGACGGGGGATTCCCGACCGGTGCGGGGTGGGACTACCCGCAGGAGCCCTCTTCGTCCTCGTCCGACGATGGATCGGTCCTGGACTTCCTGCCGCTCCTCGACCCCGGAAGCGCCAAGCCGGGCCATGCGCTGCTGGCGGTCTTCCTCTTCTTCCTCATCACCGCTCTGGTGGGGTTCCAGCGGGGCCACTTCGCCCGGGTGATGACGGGCCCGCTCTCCCCGGCCCGCTTCCCGGACGTCGCCGGGGACCCGGCCGAGACGGCCCCCTGGCCGCGGGCGCGCAGGCTGCTGGACCTGGTCCGCCGGGAGCAGCACTCACCGCTGGTGATGTATCACCCGGCCGATCCGTTCCTGGGCGCCGGTGACGCCTTCGAGACCTGGACGATCGCCGTGGAGCTGCGGCCCCGCGAGGACCGTGAGCCCGTACCGCTCGACAACCGGGCCGTCATGGACCGGATCAAGCTTCTCGTGGAAGCCCTCCAGGTGCCGTCGTCGCACGGCTCACCCCAGGCGGCCGAAGCCGTCCGGGACCGGCTGCGGGAACTGCGCGTAGACGAGTTCGTGTTCCTGCCGGCCGAGGGCCTCACCAGCCGCGACGGCGCCCCCTACCACCACGAGGGCTTCGAGGCGCACTGCCGGGACGCCGTAGAGGAGGGCGGGGAGGCCCGCAGGCACTTTCTGCGGATCAGGGTCGGCGGCTGGGAGGAGGAGGTCGTCGTCACCGTGTTCGTCCGCGTGCACACCCAGGGCGGCATGCTGATGCTGGAGATCGCCCCGCATGTCCTGCTGCCGGTGAATCCCGCGTTCCGGGAGGCGGACCGGGTGGCACACCGCTACGCCAACAACAGCGCGCTCGGCAAGTTCGCCTGGGCGCTCGCCCACACCCCCCGCTCGACCGGACAGTCCGCACTGACGGTCGGCCGCTGGATGGCCGGCCGCTGGCGGCAGCTGACGGGCGGGCACCGCGACGCCCTGCCGGACGGTCCCGCCCTCTCGGTCCGGGAGTACGGCTCCGCGACCGGTGTCTCGCTCTTCCAGAAGATGGACGCCGTGCGGTACCTGCGGAGCATCCAGGACCGGGTGGCGGAGGCGGTCAGCCGCGCACTGGACGATGCAGGCTGGCAGACGGACAAGTTCGAGCAGAAGATCGTGAACTACATCGGCGGGAACCACATCGGCTCGGTGGACAACAGCGCCCTCACCTTCGGCGCCAACAGCACCGCGACCACCACCAACACGACCCACGCGGCCACCGACCCCGCCCAGCAGGCGCTGCTGGCGGCGGTCCGCGAGCTGCGGGCGGATCTGGCGCGCTTCACCGCCGCCCCGGCCGCCGAGGTCCTCGATGCCGAACTGGTGGCGGCCGAGGAGGAGATCGCCGCCTCCGGCGCCGTGGGCCGGGGACGGCTGGAGCGGCTGCGGGGCGGACTGGCATCGGCGGGCGACCTGGTCGCGGCCCTCGGATCGGGTGTGGCCGTGGCCGAGTTGGTCGCCGCGCTGCTGGGGGGCTGAGATGGCGGGTGAGGCACCCTGGGACGCCGGGAACCAGCGCTGGCGGCGGGCCGCGGAACCGGCGGCGTACACGCCCCCGCCCCCGTCGCCGTATACGCGTGTCGCTCCGTCCCGGCCCGGGTTCGACCCGGGCGCTCCCGCCCCGGGGTCCGGCTGGACCCGTTCCCGGCTGGGCCGTACGCCGGTCGTCGTCCTCGCCGTCGTCCCCGTGCTGGCGGCGGTGGGGGTGGCGGCCTGGCTCGGCTCGGACCGGGGGGACGACGGTCGCGCCGCGTCACCCGGTCCGGGCGCCACGGTGGCCCCCTCGGGAGCGGACACCGGACGGCCGGAACCCAGCGGTGCCGATGGCACGGCCACGGAAGCGCCGGGTTCGGACTCCGCACAGCCGTCGGACTCCTCCTCCACGAACTCCGGGAACTCCACGAACTCAGGGAACTCCGGGAGCGAGGACTCCGCGACCGCCGAAGCGTCGCTCCCGGCCGGTTTCCGGATCGCCCGTGACGCGCGGGGATTCACCGTCGCCGTACCCGTGGACTGGGTACGCACCTCGGGCCGGTCCGGGGTCTTCTACACCGCCACCGACCGCCGCAGCCTGCTGCAGATCTTTGTGATCTCCGCGCCGGGCACGACACCGCTGGACGCGGTCCGCGCGACCGGCGTCGACCGCGCGGCAGAGACCGAGGACTACCGCAGACTGAGCCTCGGCCGGGTGACCGGCGGACCGGAGAACCCGCTGGGGGACGCCGCCGAACTGCACTACGCGTACCACAGCGACGACACCGGCGGGGTGCGCGAGTGCGTCGCGCGGGCCTTCACGGCCACGAGCGGCACCAAGTACACCATCCTGGCCTGCGTGCCGGGCGATGAGCCCTGGCGGCTGCGCACCTACCTGTCCACGGCCCTGGAACACTTCGTTCCGGCGGCGGACTGACCCACCGGAACCCGAAGGCGTCGCGGTCCGGGGCGGCTTGGCCCGGCTCGGTCCGGCTCGGTCCCCGGCTCGGTCCGGCTTCCCGAGCATTGAACCAATCAGCTAAACGGATTAGCATGCGCGACGGAAACCTTCGTACGGTCGGTCACTCGCCCGGGGTGGCGGCGGAGGTGCCGCCGTTTCGCTGTGTCCGAGCGGTCCGGGGAAGTGAGTGCCCTTCTCCCGCAGGCGGCCGAGGAAGAAGGAGCTCGCCCCAGTGGCGTCCCATCGTCGCCTTAAGCAGTCGAAGCAGAGCCGTGTCACCACCGTGCTCACCGTGACAGCGGCGGCAGCCGTCGCCATGTCGACACAGTCGGCCTCCGCCGACCCCCTGCCGGACCCGAAGAAGAAGGGTGTCAAGGCGCAGGTCGACCGCCTCTACGAGGAGGCGACGCAGGCCACGGAGAAGTACAACGGGGCGAAGGAGAAGGCGGACGGCCTGCAGAAGCAGGTCACCAACCTCCAGGAAACGGCCGCCCGCAAACAGGGCCAGCTCAACGAACTGCGCAACCGGCTGGGCTCGATAGCCGCCGGCCAGTACCGCGCCGGCGGACTCGACCCCTCGATCCAGCTGTTCCTCTCGACCGACCCGGACGCCTATCTGGACAAGGCGACGGATGTCGAGCGGCTGAGCGCCCGGCAGGCCGACGAGCTGGACAAGTTCATGGCGCAGCAGCGCGACCTCCAGCAGCAGCGCAAGCAGGCGGCGCAGAAGCTGAAGGACCTCCAGGACACCCGTACGGAACTGGGCAAGAAGAAGAAGGAGATCCAGGGCAAGCTGGCCGAGGCCCGCCGGCTGCTGAACACGCTGTCGGCCAAGGAGCGGACGAAGATCGCCGCCGAGGAGGACCGCGCCAACCGGGCCAGCGAGCGGCCCAAGCTGGGCAACGAGGCCAGCGCGTCACCGCGCGGCGGCTCCGCGTTCGACGCGGCCAAGAGCCGGGTCGGTATGCCCTACGTCTGGGCCGCGTCCGGTCCGAACTCCTTCGACTGCTCGGGGCTGACCTCCTGGGCCTTCCGCCAGGCCGGTGTCTCGATTCCGCGTACCTCCCAGGCTCAGGCCAATGCCGGCACGCGGATCAACTCCCTGGGCGACCTGAAGCCCGGTGATCTCGTCATCATGCGTACGGATTTGAGCCATGTCGGCTTCTACGCGGGCAACGGGCAGATCCTGCACGCCCCCAAGCCGGGTGCGCAGGTGCGCTACGAGTCGATGGCCCGCAGTGGTATGCCCTTCATGTGGGGCGTACGCATCAGCTGACCGCGCGCGCCGACCCGGCCGGTGACGACCCACCGCCCACCGCGCCCTGGCCCGCTCGCGGCCGGGTGCCGGTCGTGCCCGTCGTGCCGGTCGTGCCGGTCATATCTGCCGTATCTGTCGTGTCGTCCGTCATGCCCTTCCGCGTACGGTGGCCTCCGGCGCGCGCCGGGCTCTGGCGGCACCGGACGGGTCATGCCGGGGTGCGCGCTCTTCCGCCGTGCGCATGACAGCCGTGCGCATGACAGCGGAGACGCCCTCCGTCTCCGGTATCCGCCCATGGCCTACGCGGCATAGGAGTGGGCCGCAGAGGCCGTCGGCACGGGGCGGCACGGGGTTACGCGAGGCGGCCCGGGGTGGCCCGGGGCCGCGCGGCCCGAGGCCCGCGACCCGGCCCCTGCCGGTGCGGGCACCGGCAGAAACCGCTTGCGGGAGCGAGCCGCCCGGTCGGGCCGGTCAACCGGGCCGGTTCGGTAAGTTCGGCCGGTTCGGCCGGTTCTGGCGATTCGGTCGGCCGGGACCCCCCGGCGTCTCAACGGACCAAGCCCCGTAGGGTGTCAAGTGTGCGACCAGCAGGCAGATTGTCTGTTTATCGATGTTTTATCGATGTCTTGGTAAGGTCGCCGGGGCTCGTCACGCCTGCCGGGGCGTGCCCGGCCCCGCAGGCGCCCCACCACTGCCCCGCCACTGCCCGCCTCCCTCGTTTTGCTAGGAGTCCCATGCGCCGCCGAATACATCCCGCCGCTGCGGCGGGCGGCGCGATGGTCGTCGGCGTGGGCGCCCTCTACCTCGCCGGGCTGCTGCTGACGGGCGACGAGGTGCCCGACGGCACCAGCGTGCGCGGGGTGGACATCGGGGGCATGAGCCAGCCCGAGGCCCGCCAGAAACTGGACCGGGAGCTGTCGGCAGCGGCGTCCGCGCCGCTGAAGGTGAGCGTCGGCGGCCGTGAGGGCACGATCGATCCGCGTACGGCGGGACTCGGGTTCGACGCCGAGGCCACCGTCGCCCGGGTCGCGGAACCGGGCCGCGACCCCTTCAGTGCGATCGGCGGACTTTTCGGAGCCGACGGGGGCGAGATCGAGCCCGTGACGCGGATGGACGAGGACAAGGCCCGGACCGCCCTGGCGGGCCTGGCCAAGAAGCACGAGCGCAAGGTCCGTGAGGGCTCCGTCGCCTTCCACAAGGGCGAGGCGAAGCAGGTGAAGCCGCGCACCGGACAGACCCTGAACGCGGACGACTCGCTCGATGTCCTGCGCTCCTCGTATCTGGCCGAGAAGCCGGAAACCGCGGTCCTCCCCGTACGCGAGACCACGCCCCGGATCGGCACGGCGGAGACCGACCGTGCCATCCGCGAGTTCGGTGACCCGGCGATGTCCGCCCCGGTCGTCCTCACGACGGGCGGCAAGCGGGTCACGATCTCCCCGGCGGTCATCGGCAGGCATCTGAAGATGCGGCCGGACGGCGACCGGCTGGTGCCGAAACTCGACGGTGGCGCCCTGCTCGAAGACCCCGCACTGGCCGATCCGCTCGCGGATGTCACCACCGAGGCGGCCGAGGCCCAGCTGCGGCTCGACGGCGAGCGGGTCGAGGTGGTGGCGGACGGCAGGGCTGGTCAGGAAGTCACCGCCAAGACGCTGACCGACGCGGTACTGCCCCTGCTCACCAAGTCGGGCACGGCGCGTACCGGCGAGGTGGCCACCAAGAAGACCCAGCCCAAGCTGACCCGGCAGAGCGTCGCCGAACTGGGCATCACGGAGAAGGTCTCCTCCTTCACCGCGGACTTCCCGGCGTCCGCCTACCGCAAGACGAACATCGGCCGCGCCGCCGAACTGATCAACGGGTCGCTCGTCCTGCCCGACAAGACCTGGAGCTTCAACCGCACCGTCGGCGAACGCACCAAGGAGAACGGTTTCGTCGACGGCATCATCATCCTGAACGACAAGTACACCAAGGCCGCGGGCGGCGGAGTCTCGACCGTCGCCACCGCCGTCTTCAACGCCATGTTCTTCGCCGGGGTGAAGCCGGTGGAGTACGGCGCCCACTCCTTCTACATCGAGCGCTACCCGGAGGGCCGCGAGGCCACGGTCGCCTGGGGCAGTCTCGACCTCAAGTTCGCCAATGACTCCGGCAACGCCATCTACATCCTCGCCGAGTCCACGGACACCTCGGTGACCATCACCTTCCTCGGCACCAAGAAGTACGAGTCGGTGGAGGCGAGCAAGGGTCCCCGGACGAATGTGAAGGAGCCCGGGACCCGTCCCGGAGCCGCTGAGGCGTGCGAGCCGCAGACCCCGCTGGAAGGGTTCGACGTCACGGTCGAGCGCATCTTCCGAGGCGAGGGCGGCCAGGAGCTGAAACGGGAGCCCTTCCGTACCCGCTACACCCCGCGCGACAAGGTCACCTGCGACGGACCGGACGGCCGGGACTGACGACAGGACACCCACCCGCGACCGACAGGACAGCCGGCCCGCCGGGCCCGTCCGCTCGGCCAGGGCGTTCAGCCAGGGCGTTCAGCCGGGCCGTCACGTGAGCGCGTCCGGTCTCCGATGCTTGACCTGAACCAAACTTGAGGTTCTAGGGTCCCCGTATGAGCATGGAAATCAGCGCCTGGACACAGGTCCAGTCCGTCGTCAGCGCCCAGCAGGACCGCCGCCCGTTCTCCCGCGCCACGCTGCGCCGGATCGTCGTGTTCGCGCGGCCCCACCGCCGCCGTATCCTCCAGTTCGTCCTGCTCAGTGTCCTCACCGCGCTGCTCGCCGTGGCGACGCCCGTACTCGCGGGCCGGGTCGTCGATGTGATCGTGTCCGGCGGGGCGTCGGGAACCGTCGTACGGCTCGCCCTGCTGATCGCGCTGATCGCGGTCGCCGAGGCCGGACTCGGGCTGGTGGAACGCTGGCTCTCCGCGACCCTCGGGGAGAACCTGATCCTCGATCTGCGGCGGGCCGTCTTCGACCATGTGCAGCGCATGCCCGTCGCCTTCTTCACCCGCACCCGCACCGGCGCCCTCGTCAGCCGGCTCAACAACGATGTGATCGGCGCACAGCGGGCCTTCAGCAACACCCTCTCCAGTGTGGTGAGCGATCTGGTGACCCTGCTCCTCACCCTGGTCGTGATGCTCACCCTGTCGTGGCAGATCACCCTGCTCGCCCTTGTCCTGCTGCCGGTGTTCGTCGTCCCCGCCCGGCTCATGGGCGCGCGGATGGCCCGGCTGCGGCGGGAGGCGTCCCGGCTCGACGCGGCCATGGGCACCCGGATGACCGAGCGGTTCTCCGCGCCCGGCGCGACCCTGGTCAAGCTGTTCGGGCGGCCGGGGGAGGAGTCACGGGAGTTCGCGGCGCGGGCGGGCCGGGTGCGGGACATCGGCGTCCGCACCTCGATGGCGTACTCCGCCTTCGTCACCGCGCTCACCCTCGTGTCCGCGCTGGCGCTGGCGCTCGTCTACGGGCTCGGTGGCTACTACGCGCTGCGAGGCAGCCTGGAGCCCGGCGCCGTCGTCTCCCTCGCCCTGCTGCTGACCCGGCTCTACGCGCCGCTGACCACGCTCGCCGGAGCCCGGGTGGAGGTGATGAGCGCGCTCGTCAGCTTCGAGCGGGTCTTCGAAGTCCTCGGCCTCAAGCCGCTGATCGAGGAGAAGCCGGACGCGCGGGATGTGCCGGATGGGCCTGTTTCCGTCGAGTTCGACGATGTGCGCTTCGCCTACCCCGCCGCCGACAAGGTGTCCCTCGCCTCCCTGGAGGAGACCGCCGAGATCGACACCCGGGGCGGGCAGGAGGTGCTGCACGGGATCTCCTTCCGCGCCGGGGCCGGACAGACCGTCGCCCTGGTCGGCTCCTCCGGCGCGGGCAAGTCCACCATCGCGAGCCTGCTGCCCCGGCTGTACGACGTGGACGAGGGCGCGGTCCGGATCGGCGGGGTCGACGTACGCGACCTGACCGCCGGATCGCTGCGCTCGACCCTGGGCATGGTCACCCAGGACGGGCACCTCTTCCATGAGTCCGTACGCGACAATCTGCTCCTCGCCAGGCCGGAGGCGTCGGAGGACGAGCTGTGGGAGGTCCTGCGCCGGGCCAGGCTCGATGAGCTGGTGCGGTCCCTGCCGGACGGTCTTGACACGGTCGTCGGCGAACGCGGCTACCGGCTGTCCGGCGGCGAGCGCCAGCGGATGACCATCGCCCGCCTCCTGCTGGCCCGGCAGCGCGTCGTCATCCTCGACGAGGCGACCGCGCACCTCGACAACACCTCGGAGGCGGCCGTACAGGCGGCGCTCGCCGAGGCGCTGGACGGCCGCACCGCCGTGGTGATCGCCCACCGGCTGTCGACCGTCCGCGCCGCCGATCTCATCCTCGTGGTGGAGGGCGGGCGCATCGTCGAACGCGGTACGCACGACGCCCTGCTGGCGGCGGACGGGCGGTACGCGGAGCTGTACCGGACCCAGTTCGCCGACTCCGCCTCCGACTCCGCAGGCTCTGCCCACTCCGCCTCCGATGCCCACTCCGCCTCCGACGCCGACTCAGCCTCCGATGGCGGCTCCGGCTCCGATGGCGGCTCCGGCGACCCGGCGCAGGAGGCCGGGGTGGGAGCTGTGGCCTGAACGGGATACGGCGTGCCAGAGCACCCACGTACTACGCCTGCCGGGGCCGTGATCCGGTGGGCGAGTACGGCACCCGTCGCACCTTCGGCCATCAGCCCGGTGGAGAGGCGGTACCGATCTGTACGGATGGCGATCGGGCCGACTGCGGTAGCGGGCCGGGGTCGCACGGTCATCCGTTCCGTGTGCCGTGCGGAACATGTCGCGGACTGACCGGGCGCCGGGAGTCAAGAAGCCCTGGGGCGGCGGGATTCGAACGGACAGGCCGCCCTTGACATCGGCCGGACGGCACGAGGTAATGGCGCCCTCACGCGGGAGGGGGCCCGGGGTGGATGACCGCGCATCAGGGTTTCAGAGTGCTCTTACCTTTCTCGGGGCGGGACTGAGCGCCACGGCGTCGGTCCTCATCGCCCTCGCCGCCCGGAAGAGCGACAGCAATCGCGCCTTCCTGGTGTTCAGCGCCATTTTCATCGCCATCCTCGCCATCGCCTGGCTGCTGATGTTCCTGGCGCGGTCCAGGGGCGGTGGATCATCGACCGGGACCAAGTACGACGTCTTCCTGTCCAGCCCCATGGCGTCGTTCTCCTCCAACGATCAGTACGCGACGCACCGGCAGCAGATCCGCCGGGTGATTCAGGCCCTGGAACGGGACTGCGGCTTCACCGTCTATTACGCCGGTCTCCATCTGCCCGACCAGGACAGCTTCCAGCAGCCCGACATCGGCGCCCAGCGGGATCTGGCCGCACTGCGGAACAGCGCACGTTTTCTGCTCGTCATGCCGATGTCGCTCGTGTCGAGCTGCTATGTCGAAGCGGGGTACGCACTCGCCCTCGGGAAGCCGTCCGTCTACTACCATCACTCAGATGCCCAACTGCCCTTCATGATGCGGCAGGCAGCGCAGTACACCTCCGACTTTCCTCGCTGCAAGAAGTACGAGTATCAGCAGATCGAGGACATTCTGCGCGATATCGAAACGAACGAGAGTTCACTCTTCGACTAGGAGCCGTTTGTGTCCCAGCAAGAAGACTCCGCACAGCTTGGCGCACTGCTTCGCGCGCGCGGTTGGTCGATCAGTACCGCGGAGTCCCTCACCGGCGGAATGCTGGGCGCGGCCATCACCGGTATCGCCGGAGCGTCCGACTACTACGTCGGCGGAGCCATCACCTACGCCACCGAGTCGAAGGCCCGTATCCTCTCCGTGGCGGAGCCGGTCCTGGCCGCCGAAGGTCCCGTGAGCGCGCCGACGGCCGAACAGATGGCCCACGGCGCCCGGCTGCTCTTCGGCAGCTCCATCGCCGTCTCCACCACGGGCGTCGCGGGCCCGACCGGTCAGGACGGCAAGCCCGTGGGGCTCGTCTACATCGGCGTGTCCGACGACCGGCGCACGGTGAGCCATGAGTTCCACAGCACCGGGACGAGCCGCGAGGAAGTGCGGCGGCAGACCGTGGGGCAGGCACTCGCCGTCCTGATCGACCATCTGACGAAGGAGTAGGGCCCGCCCGCCCGTGCTCGCGCCTGTGCCCGGAAGGCCCGGCAGGCGGTACCGACCGTAACGGCAGTACCGACTGCACCGACCAGGTCATACGCGCCCGGCCGCCCACCCGGTGGCGAGCCGGGGCGGGCGGTGTGGGACGTATGTTCGGCAGGCCCTAGAATTGCAGAGTTCTGCAATTTGATAGTTGCCTGTTCGGTCATGCACCGGGAGTGGGAGCATCAGATGGGCGAGTTCCACGAGGCGGCCCTGGAACGCATCAGGCGGGCGCGGATCGGTCTTGAGGCCGCTCGTGAGTCGGGGGATGTCTTCGAGGCGGCCGTGGCCGCCGATGAACTGGATGACGCGCTGAGGATCGCGCGCGGGCACGACATAGCCCTCGGCGACGAGTTCCGGCTGGAGTGAGCGGATGGCGCTGGGCCCGCGGCAGGAGTACCAAGGCCAGGGGTGGACCGGGGACCGCCCGGGAACGACGGGCGACCCGGGACGACGAGGGAGGACACGGTGGCGGAGAAGGACTGGGAGCGGTGGAAGGAGCGCGGCGTGATGCTGCGCGTCTTCGTGTACGTCTTCGCGACCCATCTGTTCGCCGGGTTCGTCTGGCTGCTGATGTACGTGGGGGAGCGCGCGCAGAAGTGAGCGGGCCGCGCCGCCCGGCGGTGCGGCCCGCCGTACACCCTCAGTGTTGTTGGTGGTGGGTGGCGTTGAGGTCGTGGAGGAGTTGGGCCTGTCCGGCGAGGAGGTTGGAGAGGATGCCGCGTGCGACGCGGAGGAGTTCGGCGACTTCGGGGCTGGCGAGGGCGTAGTGGACGGTGGAGCCTTC
>NZ_JBSGUP010000174.1:0-13226 GCF_053607985.1 Streptomyces sp. NPDC055078 | reverse complement strand
CCCCATGCCTCGCGTGCCCCCGCGCCGCGTGTGCGGCCTCGCGGGCACCGGAGCCGTACATCCGAGTCGTCCGCCGTCCCCGGTGGCGGTCAGACCGCGGCGGAGCGGTACTTGCGGACCGACAGGGTCCGGAAAAGCACGATGATCAGGACGGACCACAGGACCGATGCCAGGATCGGGTTCTGCATGGGCCAGGCGTCGGAGGTCTGGAAGCCGGGCGGCAGATTGCCGAACAGCTCACGGCACGCCTGGACGGTGGCGCTGAAGGGGTTCCACTCGGCGATATGGCGCAGGAACGTCGGCATCTGGTTGGCGTCCACGAACGCGTTCGAGATGAACGTCAGCGGGAACAGCCAGATCAGGCCGCCGGATGTCGCCGCCTCGGGCGTACGGACGGAGAGTCCGATGAGCGCGCCGATCCAGGAGAACGCGTACCCGAGGAAGAGCAGCAGCAGGAAGCCGAGCAGCGCCTTGCCGACGCCCTCGTGGATCCGCCAGCCGACGAGGAACGCGACGACGGCGAGCACGACCAGAGTGAGCGCCGTCTGTACGAGGTCGGCGAGCGTACGCCCGGTGAGGACGGCGCCGCGCGCCATGGGCAGCGATCTGAACCGGTCGATGAGGCCCTTGTGCATGTCGTCGGCGATGCCCGCCCCCGCGCCCGCTGTGGCGAAGGTGACCGTCTGGGCGAAGATGCCGGCCATCAGGAACTCGCGGTACGCCCCTGGGGAGGTGGAGCCGCCGACCTTGATGGAGCCGCCGAAGACATACGTGAACAGGACCACGAACATGATCGGCTGGATCATCCCGAAGATGATCATCTCCGGGATGCGGGTCATCCGGATCAGATTGCGCTTGGCGACGACGAGTGAGTCGTTGACCGACTGCACGATGCCGCCGCGGGGCCTGGGCGCGAGCCTGCCGGCCTCGGTCGTGGTGGTCACTTCGCGCTCTCCTTGCGTGACGTGCGGCCCTTGGATCCGTGCGTGCCGTCCGGTTCGCCGGCGTTCTGCGATTCCTCGGCCTCCTCGGTCTCCAGCTCGGCGGCGTGGCCGGTGAGGGAGATGAAGACGTCGTCCAGGGTGGGGCGGCGCAGTCCGATGTCGTCGATCTCCACCCCCCGGGTGTCCAGTTCGCGAATGACCTCGGCGAGGAGCTTCGCGCCGCCGGTGACGGGGACGGTGAGCTTGCGGGTGTGCTCCACGACGGCGACCTCGCCCTTGCCGAAGCCGGTCAGCACCTCGCGGGCGGCGCCGATCTGCTCCCGCTCGTGCACCACGACCTCGACGCGCTCGCCGCCCGTCCGGGCCTTGAGCTGGTCGGCGGTGCCCCGGGCGATGACCTTGCCGTGGTCCACCACGCAGATGGTGTCGGCGAGGTGGTCGGCCTCCTCCAGATACTGCGTGGTGAGCAGCAGGGTCGTACCGCCGCGGACCAGCTCCTGGATGACCTCCCAGAGCTGCTGCCGGTTGCGCGGGTCGAGCCCGGTGGTGGGCTCGTCCATGAACATCACGGGCGGGGAGATGACCAGGGCGGCGGCCAGGTCGAGCCGGCGGCGCATACCGCCCGAGTAGGTCTTCGCGGGCCGGTCGGCGGCGTCCGCGAGATTGAACCGGTCCAGCAGCTCGACGGCCCGCTTCTTCGCGTCCCGGGCGCTCATCTGGTAGAGCTGGCCGACCATATGGAGGTTCTCACGGCCGGTCAGATACTCGTCGACCGCGGCGAACTGCCCGGAGAGACCGATGGAACGGCGGACTTCATTGGGGTGCTTGAGGACGTCGATACCGGCGACGACGGCCTTGCCGCTGTCCGGCTGGAGCAGCGTGGTCAGCACGCGGACGGTGGTGGTCTTCCCGGCGCCGTTCGGGCCGAGGAGGCCGAGAACGGTTCCTTCGGGGACGTCGAGATCGACGCCGTCCAGTGCCCTTACGGCGCCGAAGGTCTTGACCAGACCCTCGGCGTAGATGGCGCCTGGCATACAGGTCTCCCAGGGTGGCAGGTGGGTGGGTTGTTCGGATGAGGGGCCCGGGCCCCGGGACGTCAGCGGATCGGTCGTACTGCGGATCGGTCGTACTGCGGGCCGGCGGTACTGCGGGCCAGCGGCACGCCGGCAGGCGTACGGCGGACCGGAGGGACTGCGGCACCGGCGCCGCCGTCAGTGCTCACGGAACCGGTGGTGCTGGTGCTGCGCGAAACCACAGTGACGGCGAAAGCGGCGGGCGGAGCTACCGACGTACATACATTTCGCCATTTTGTTACCTTTTTCCATCTCCGTCCGAAACTGACAGGGTCACGGCAGGACCCTCACGATAACGCGATACATCGCGACACTCAAGGGAGTTCGCGATACATCGCGCGCACCGCCGCGAGTCCGCGCGCACCACTCCGAGTCCGCGCGCACACCGCCCGCCGGAACCGGCCTCCCCCACCGGCCTCCCGGACCGCTCACCCGCACCGGTTCTCCCGAACCGGCCCTCCGCCCGGCCCCCGTATACCGGAGCGCGGTCCGCTCAGCCCATGACCGTGACCGTGTACCCCGCATCGCGCAGCCCCGCGGCGACCTCGTCGCAGTGCTCAGGCCCCTTGGTCTCCAGCTCCAATTCCACCTCCGCCTCCGTGAGCCCGAGCCGGGGATCGGTCCGTGCGTGACTCACATCAACGACGTTAGCGTCCAGCACTGACAACGCCCCCAGGAGCGCCGCCAGCGCCCCCGGGCGGTCCGTCAGCCGCAGCCGCAGCGAGAGGTACCGCCCGGCCGCCGCCATGCCGTGCCGCAGGATGCGCTGCATCAGCAGAGGGTCCACATTCCCGCCCGACAGCACCGCGACAACGGGCCCCTCGAAGCTGCGCGGATCGCTCAGCAGCGCCGCCACCGGAGCGGCCCCGGCCGGTTCCACCACCAGCTTCGCCCGCTCCAGGCAGAGCAGCAGCGCACCGGCGAGCGCGTCCTCGGAGACCGTACGGACCTCGTCCAGCAGTTCGCCAATGATTTTGTACGGAAGGTCCCCGGGACGCCCGACCTTGATCCCGTCGGCCATCGTCGCCGGGGCGTCGACGGAGACCGGATGCCCGGCCGCCAGCGACGGCGGATACGCGGCCGCCCCCTCCGCCTGCACCCCGACCAGCCGCACATCGGGCCGTACCGCCTTCACCGCCACCGCGATACCCGCCGCGAGGCCGCCACCGCCGACCCCGATGACGATGGTGCGCACCTCCGGGCACTGCTCCAGGATCTCCAGACCCACCGTCCCCTGCCCCGCGATGACGTCGGGGTGGTCGAAGGGGTGGATGAAGACCCCGCCTGTCTCCTCCGCGTAGTCCACGGCCGCCGCCAGGGTCTCCTCGATCACCTGCCCGCGCAGCCGCACATCGGCCCCGTACTCCTTCGTCGCCGCGACCTTCGGCAGGGGTGCGCCCACCGGCATGAACACGGTCGAGCGCACGCCCAGCAGCGACGAGGCCAGCGCGACACCCTGCGCGTGGTTCCCGGCGGAGGCGGCGACCACCCCGGCCGCGCGCTCCTCCGGGCGGAGCCCCGAGATCCGTACGTACGCGCCGCGCAGCTTGAAGGAACCGGTCCGCTGGAGGTTCTCGCACTTGAGGTGGACGGGTGCGCCGACCAACCGCGTCAGATGCCTGCTGCCCTCCATCGCGGTGGTGCGCGCGACCCCGGAGAGCATCTTCTGAGCCCCTCGGACATCGTCGAGAATGACGGGGCGAAAGGAGTCAGGCGTACGGAAGGTCATGACCTCAAGTCTCGCAGCTCACAGACCGGACGGCGCCCGGATACCACGCTCGCGAACCGCTTGCTCCATGGTTTTCCCAACCCCGTACGGACCGCCCCGGGTCCGCGTACTGTGTCCCCCACCAATCGCCCACCGCACGAGAGAGCCCCCTTTGCCATGCCCACTTCTCAGGACATGACGACTCATCTCAACTCCGGCCTCCTCGATGCTCTCCAGCACCAGGTAGCCCTCTTCGCGCGCCGCGCGGAGCAGACCCGGCTCGGCGGGGTCGGGCAGGTCCGCAACTCCATGGACCGTGCCGCCTATCTGCTGCTCAACCGGCTCGACCGGGAGGGTCCGATGGGTGTCAAAGCGCTCGCGGCGGGGATGGGCATCGACTCGTCGACCGTCACCCGCCAGGTCGCGCCGCTCGTGGACACCGGCCTCGTCAAGCGCACGTCGCACCCGGAGGACGGACGCGCCGTCGTGCTCCAGCTGTCCCCGCGCGGCCAGACCCGGCTGGAAGAGGTCCGCTACTCACGGCGGGAGCTGATGGCGTATGTGACGGACGGCTGGTCGGAGACGGAACGGGAGTCCTTCTGCACCCTGCTCACCCGGTTCAACACCGCGCTCTCCGCCCGCCAGGCCGGACCGGCACCGATGGACCACGTCGTACTGCCGTCGATGGGTACGGAGGCACCCCCGGGAACCCCCTGACACCCCCGCACGGAGCGACAACATGGCCCGGGTACGCCGACCACCCGGGAATGCCCGCCCCCGTACGGGGGGCTCCGCCCGCGAGGAAGCAGCCCTCCCGACAGGAGAGACGCAGCCCTCTTGACCTGGGCCGCTCGACTGCCTCTAGATGAAGAGGTGAGCGAGCGGCAGACGGTCCTCGGGCGTCGCCGCGCCCGTGAGTTCGAGGCGTTCGTCGCGGGTGCGGCCGGACGGCTGCTGCACGCCGCCACCCTGCTGACCGCCGAGCCGCCGGACACCAATCCGTACGCCCAGCGCCTGCTCACCGACGCCCTGGCCCACACCTACGCGCGATGGGACCGGCTGCGCGGCGAGGACCCGTACGACCGCACCCGCCAGGACCTCGCCGTCCGCTTCGCCCGCGGTGCCTGGCGGCGCCCCCGGGCGCACGGCGGGGTCCTGGAACCGCTCGGCCCGCGGGAGCGGCTGATCGTGGTGCTGCGGCTGTACGAAGGGGTCGCGGAGGAACAGACGGCGGCGATCATCGGGCTCCCGGTGGAACGCGTCCGCGCGATCTGCCGCCGGGCGGTGGCGACGTTGTGCGCCGAACGGCGCGGGGCGGCCCCTTCGGCGGGGGCGGTGGAGGCCGTGTCATGAGCCGCCGTGGCCGTGCCGTGCCATGAGCCGCCGTGGCCGTGCCGTGCCATGAGCCGCCCCAGCCGCAAGAAGGAGGACGAGGTCCGCCGGCTGCTCGCGGCCCGCCATACCCCGGTACCCGCGGATCTCGCGGCCCGCGCGGTCGCACGGGGCGCCCGGGTGCTGCGCCGCCACCGGGCGGTGCGCCGGGTGGCCTGGGCGCTGCTGCTGGCCGCGGCGATCGCGTTCGCGGTCTGGGCGGCGGCGGTGGAGCCCTGGGGCGTACGGCCCGCGGATACGACGCCTCCGCTGGAGGGCTGGTGAGGGCGCGACCGGCCTGTGCCCGCCCTGAGGGAGGAGCCGACCGGCCTGTGCGCCCTGAGGGCGGACCTCGCACGATCCGGGCAGATTGCCCCGATATACCCGTATAGCGATCTATCCTGGGAACAGCGGTGCACAGACAGCACCAGGGAGGTCACCATGACCAGAAAAGTCGCTGACTGCCGCAGTTTCCCGAGCGAGATGGACTGCACTCTGACCATCTCCGGCGAGGAGGATGAAGTCGTACGGGCCGCCACCGAGCACGCGGTTTCCGTGCACGGCCATCAGGACAGCCCCGAGCTGCGCACGCAGATCCGGGAGATGCTGGTGGACGAGAAGGTCCACGCCTGACCCGGTACCCGGCGGGTCCCCCGGGTGGCGAGCCGAGGCCCGGACGACGAGCGGGCCCCGGTGAGCGAGCCGACGCCCGTCGCGGGCGCCGGCTCGGCGCAGCAGTGCGCACCAGGGTGTACGAGTACGTATGAGTACGTACGAAAGCGTCGTATCAGTGCTCCAGCGCCTGCTGGAGATCGGCCAGCAGATCGTCGGCCGCCTCGATGCCCACCGACAGCCGCACCAGATCGGCGGGGACCTCCAGCGCCGAGCCCGCGACCGAGGCGTGGGTCATCCGGCCCGGGTGCTCGATCAGGGACTCCACCCCACCGAGGGACTCACCGAGCGTGAAGAGCCGCGCGCGGTCGCAGACGGCGACCGCCGCCTCCTCGCCGCCCTCGACCCGGAAGGAGACCATCCCGCCGAACGACTTCATCTGCTTGGCGGCGATCTCATGGCCCGGGTGCTCCGGCAGGCCCGGGTAACGGACCTCGGTGACCCTGGGGTGGCGGGTCAGCATCTCGGCGACCTTCGTGGCGTTCTCGCTGTGCCGGTCCATCCGGACGGGCAGGGTCTTGATCCCGCGCAGCACCAGCCAGGAGTCGAAGGGACCCGCGACCGCGCCCATCGCGTTCTGGTGGTACGCCAGTTCCTCGCCGACGCCCGCGTCCGCCGCGATCAGCGCACCGCCGACGACATCGGAGTGCCCGCCCATGTACTTGGTGAGGGAGTGCACGACGAGGTCCGCGCCGAGCGCGATCGGCTGCTGGAGATAGGGGCTGGCGAAGGTGTTGTCCACGACCAGCCGGGCCCCCGCGCTCCGCGCGATCTCCGCCACCGCCGCGATGTCGGTGATGCCGAGCAGCGGGTTGGACGGGGTCTCGACCCACAGCAGCCTGGTCTTCGGGGTGACGGCCGCCCGCACGGCGGCCGGGTCGGAGGTGTCGGCGACCGACCACTCGACGCCCCAGCGCGCCACGACCTTCGCGAAGAGGCGGAAGGTACCGCCGTACGCGTCGTTCGGGATGACCACATGGTCGCCGGGTGCGAGCAGCGCGCGCAGCAGGCAGTCCTCCGCCGCAAGCCCGGACGCGAAGGCGAGCCCGCGCCTGCCGCCCTCCAGCGCCGTGAGATTCTCCTCCAGCGCGGTACGCGTCGGGTTGGCGCTGCGGCTGTACTCGTAGCCGCCGCGCAGTCCGCCCACGCCGTCCTGCTTATAGGTGGACACCTGGTAGATGGGCGGGACGACGGCGCCGGTCAGCGGGTCGGCGGTGTTGCCCGCGTGGATGGCGAGGGTTTCGAGATGCTGGGAGCTGTACTGGTGGCTCATGACGCCCGAGCGTAGCTCTGTACGGGCCGGGGACGCGGACCCGGACCACGGCGCGGGCGGCTGCGGTGGGGGCGCGTGACGGGGTGCGCGCTCGGGGTACGCGCGTCGGTGGTACGGCCGGTGGCGGGAGTGCGCGCCCAGCGGTGCGGCCGGCGGCCGGGGTGCGGTCAGCCGGGGTGCGGCCGGCGGCGACGGCGGGCCGGCGCCGGGGCGTGGCCGGTTGTCGGTGGCGTCCGGGACAATGGGCGTCATGGAGATTCTCTGGTTCCTGATCGCGATGGGCATGCTGGCCGCGATCGTCGGCCCGTATGTGCTGCGCCGCCGCGGGGGCGGCGGTATCCGCCAGGTCGCGCCCGGCTCGCCCGACGCCGCCGACCCGGACACCTATGGGTTCGTGCGCCAGGAGGAGCTGGACATCCGGCTCCCCGGCCCCGACCGGGATCTTCTCGATGTGCTCGATGTCGTCCAGCGGACCCAGGACTGGCGGGCCGCGTCGCAGCTGCTCGCCGGGACCCCCAAGGAGGGCGAGGTGCGCTGGCAGCGGGTGCAGGCGTTCGCCGGGGCCGCGTCGCTGGAGTTGCAGCAGCGGCCGGGGGCGGGCGGGGCCTGGCTGCGCACCTGGCGCTCGGAGTCCCCGAAGGACGCGGGCGGCGCGCAGGTCCACGCCGAGTTCCTGGTACAGCAGGCGTGGCGGACGTCCACTGTGGGCGCCGACGACTTCCGGATCATCCTGGAGGAGGCCCGCGCGGTCTGCGCGGAGGCGGCGCTGCTCGCTCCCGGTGACCCCGTCCCGTACATCGTCGAGCTTGCGGTGGCCCGGGGCCTCGGCTATCCGCATGAGCAGTTCGACCAGCTGTGGGCCAAGGTGATCGACCGCGCGCCGGAGCACATGGGCGCGCATCTGGCCGCGCTGAAGTACTGGGGCGAGACCTGGCACGGCAGCCGCGAGGAGGCCGACCACTTCGCCACGACGGCCGCGGCGCGCGCCCCTCAGGGCTCGCTCCTGGCGGCGCTGCCGCTGTTCGCGGTGCACGAGCATGTGCCGGATCTCGTCCTGGTGCAGGGCTTCTACCAGAGCGCGGTGGTTTCCAAGGCGATGGAGGGCGCGCTGTTCGCGGTCCACTCCGCCCGCGCGGACGACCCCATGCTCGCGCATGTACGGCATCTGCTGGTCCTCTTCCTCGTCCGCTCGGAGCGGTGGGGCGAGGCGATGAACGAGCTGGTGCGGGTGGACGGCCATGTGGGGGCGGTGCCCTGGACCCAGAGCCCCGACCCGGCGGCGGAGTACACCCTGTACCGCAACCTCGCGGTGGCGGGATATGAGTCCAACGGCGGCAGTCCGGCGACGCTGTCGCGCTGAGACGCGGGGCGTGGGTGCGGGGCGGGTGTGCCGGGCGTGCCGGGCGTGCGTGCCGAGCCAGCGTGCGGGGCCTCGATCCCGGGTCTGCGTGCCGCGCGGGCGTGCCGGGCCTCGATCCCGGGCCTGCGTGCCGAGCGTGCCAGCGGGGCCTGCGTGCGGGGCCTGAGCGCCGGGCGGCGGTGCCATGCCGCCTCCCGGCGGACCCCGCAGCGGACTCGCCGGGACGGCCCGCCGGGGGAATGCCGCGACCGTCCCGGACGTTTTCCCGATGCCGGCAATTCTGAGGAGCCTTCGTATGTTCCTGTCCCACCGCACACCCCAGCTCCCCACCCCCGATGAAGCCCTGCGCGGACGCCCCGACCCCGCGTTCACCGTCCCCGACCGGCATACGGTCCTGGACACCCCGCTGCTGGGCCCCTATCCGGACGGCCTGGAGATCGCGGACTTCGGCCTCGGCTGTTTCTGGGGCGCGGAGCGCATCTTCTGGCAGGTCCCGGGCGTCTGGACGACCCTGGTCGGCTACCAGGGCGGCCACACCCCGAACCCGACGTACGACGAGGCATGCTCGGGCCTGACCGGGCACACCGAGGCGGTCCGCGTGGTGTTCGACCCGGCGGTCGTGACGCACGAGCAGCTGCTCAAGGTCTTCTGGGAGTCCCACGACCCCACCCAGGGCTTCCGCCAGGGCAATGACGTGGGCACCCAGTACCGCTCCGCGATCTACACCCACTCCCCCGCCCAGACGGCGGCTGCCGAGTCGTCCCGCGACGCGTACCAGCAGGTGCTGACGGGCGCGGGCCATGGCGCGATCACGACGGAGCTGCTGCCCGCCGATGGCCGCCCGTTCTATCCGGCGGAGGGGTACCACCAGCAGTATCTCGACAAGAACCCGGGCGGATACTGCGGTATCGGCGGTACGGGTGTGTCGTGCCCGATCGGTGTCGCGCGGGCCGACGGCTAGGACGAGCCGTCGTCACGGCGCCGACCGCTCGGATGCCGGGGTGGACGGCGAGCGCTGACCGTACGTACGCGTACGTATACGTGTCAGGCGGCTAGCCGCACCTCGCCCTGGCGCGGACCGGTCCCCTGGCGCGGGGTGCCGGGCGCGCGCGGCGAGGCCGATGTCACAGTCGAAGTCCCAGCCGAGGTCAGAGAGGTCACCGCGGTGGCTGATGTCACCGGGCGACCGGACCGCGGCGCACGGCCGGTGGTCAGCTCGCCCTGCGCCAGGGCGAGCAGGTCGGCCAGGCCGAGGCCGAGGGCATGAGCGGCGGCCGCGAGGACCTCGGATGAGGGCTCCTTGCGGCCCCGCTCGATCTCGGAGAGGTACGGCATCGAGATCCGGGCGGTGTCGGCGACGTCCCGGAGCGTACGCCGCTGTGCGAGCCGTTCGCGCCGCAGCACACCGCCGACGACATGACGCCACAGCGGTTCGCCCGATGGCTCACGGGACGGCTCACTGCCCGGGCGCGGAGTGACGAGGCGGACGGGTTTCGGCGCGTGGGTGCTCACCGCTTCAGGGTAGGAGGCACCCGGGCGGCTGGGACGGGGGCGGCGTTGCGCCCGGGGCGAAATCACCCAGGCGACCGCGGTACGCCGGAGCCAGCCGGAGCCCGCCGCAGCGCCCCGGAAAATCGGGAGCCCCCGTCCAAGACCACCGTTAGACTCACGGCATGGGTTGTTTCATGCACTACTTCTTTCTCTGAGATCGGGCGCGGACGCGGCGTACGAGTGACTTCACTCCGCTGACGTCCCCTTCCCCAGGTCCGAACCCAGCTCTGCCGTGCCCCGTGGCACCGGCATGTCACTTTCAGGGAAAGAACCATGCGCGAACGCGCCCAATTGACCTTGCATGACGTCTCCAAGGCGTACGGGACCCGCTCCGTCCTCGATCAGGTGTCCCTCACCGTCCGGCCGGGTGAGCGGGCCGGTCTCATCGGGGAGAACGGCTCCGGCAAGTCCACCCTGCTGCGGCTGATCGCCCGCGCCGAGGCCCCGGACGGCGGAGAGATCACCGTCAGCGCGCCGGGCGGCACCGGGCATCTCGCCCAGACCATCGACCAGACCTTCGGGCTCGGTCCTGAGCACACCGTGAGCGACGCCGTCGACGCCGCGCTCGCCGAACTGCGGGAGATCGAGCGTCGGCTGCGGGAGGCCGAGGCGCGGCTCGAAGCGGAGCCGGGAGATCCGGGGGACGCCGCCCTCGCCGCGTACGGGGAACTCCTCACCGCGTTCGAGGAGCGCGGCGGCTACGAGGCGGACGCGCGCGTCGACGCCGCCCTGCACGGTCTCGGGCTGGCCCGGATCGACCGGCAGCGGGGGCTCGGCACGCTCTCGGGCGGTGAGCAGTCACGGCTGGCGCTCGCCTGTGTGCTGGCCGCCGCGCCCGAGTTGCTGCTGCTGGACGAGCCGACGAACCATCTCGACCGGCAGGCGACCGAATGGCTGGAGGAGCACCTCAGGGCCCACCGGGGCACGGTCGTCGCGGTCACCCACGACCGGGCGTTCCTCGAACGCGTCGCCACCACCATTCTCGAAGTCGACCGGGACACCCGCGCGGTGAAGCGGTACGGCGACGGCTGGGCGGGGTACCGGACCGCGAAGGCGGCGGCCCGCCGCCGCTGGGAGCAGGACCACCAGGAGTATCTGGACGAACTGGCCCGGACGCGGGAGCAGGTCGCGTCGGCGGGGCAGCGCCTCGCCGCCTCGGGCCGCGATCCGGGCGAGGGTTTCGGCAAGCACCGCCGCTCGCACGAGGCCAAGCTGGCCGGCCGGATCAGGGCCGCCCGGCAGCGGCTGGAACGGCTGGAGCGGGAGCCGGTGCCCGCGCCGCCCGAGCCGCTGCGCTTCCAGGCGCGGCCGGTCACGGGGGCGGTCGGCGGCGGCCTGCTCACCGAGCTGACGGACATCGCGGTCGGGGACCGGCTGCGGCTGGACGGCCTGCGGATCGAGGCCGGCCGACGGCTGCTGGTGACCGGCCCGAACGGCGCGGGCAAGACCACCCTGCTGCGTGTCCTGGCCGGTGATCTGCGCCCCGACGAGGGCACGGTGCACCGGGGGGAGCGGGCGCGGATCGGCTATCTGCCGCAGGACCTGCCCGCCGTACCGTCGCCGCTGCCCCTGCTGAGCGCGTACGCGGCGGGCCGCCGTGGCCTGCCCGACGAGTACGCCGGGGAACTGCTGGGCCTCGGACTGTTCCACGAGGAGGATCTGACCGTGCCGGTCGCCGCGCTCTCCGTGGGGCAGCAGCGGCGGCTGGAACTGGCCAGGCTGCTGATGGCTCCCGCGGACCTCCTCGTACTCGACGAACCGACCAACCATGTGGCGCTGAGCCTGGTGGAGGACTTGGAGGAGGCACTGGCGAAGTACGAGGGGGCGCTGGTGGTGGTGTCGCACGACCGCCGGTTCCGCGGCGGGTTCGACGGCGAGCGACTGGAGTTGCGTTCCGGCCGGGCCGCTCCCTGACATCCGGCCGGATCCCGTACGGCTCTTGGTCCACACCTGTACGCCATTAGGGTTCAGGGGTGGGGATCAGTGAGCAGCGGGCGAAGGCGAACATACCGAGACAGGCGACAGCGGCGGGGGCCTCGGACGTCCGCGCGGACGCGGACCGGGGGGTGGACGCGGGCGCGCAGGCGGACGCGGGCCAGCAAGCGGAGGCGGTCGCGGGCGCGCAGGCGGACGCGGGCCGGCAAGCCGAGGCGGTCGCGGGCGCGCGCGTGGACGTGGCTGTCCGCGCGGACACCGGCGGCGCGGACACCGATGGCGCCGGGGACACGGGCGGGTGGGGCGCGGCCTCCTGGTGGCGCGTCCCGCTCGTCGCGACCGCCGCCGTCGTACCGCTGTACGTCCTGTGGGCGGGCTGGCTGGCGACCGGCGGCGGCGATCTCGCGGCGCAGCTCGCCTGGACCGGGTTCACCGAGCGGCACCCGTCGTCGGCGTACAACCTCTCCTGGTACGGCGGCATGCACACCGCCAACTACAGTGTGCTGGCTCCCCCGCTGATGGCCGCTCTCGGCGTCCGGACGGTGTCCGTCGTCGCCGGTCTCGCCGGGACCTGGCTGCTCGCCGCTCTGCTGGTCCGCCGGGGGGCGCGGTGGGGCGTGCGGTGGCCGCTGTGGCCCGCGCTGCTCGGCGCGGTCGCGGTCTGGTGCAATATCGCGTCCGGGCGGACGACGTTCGCGCTGGGCGTCGCGATCGGTCTGCTCGCGCTGCTGTACGTCCGCCGGACGGCGCTCGCCGCCGTGTGCGCGGCGCTCGCGACGATGGCGAGCCCGGTCGCGGGGCTGTTCCTGGTGGTGGCCGCCGCCGCGTATCTGCTGGAGCGGCGGTGGCGCAGGGGGCTGGTGCTGGTGCTGCCGCCGGCCGCGGTGGTGGGCGCGACGGCGCTCCTCTTCCCCTTCGACGGGGAGATGCCGATGAAGTCGGGGAGGCTGTGGCTGCCGCTGCTGGTCTGCGCGGCGGTGGCCGTCGCCGCCCCGCGCGCCTGGCGTCCGGTGCGGTACGGCGCCGGGGTGTACGGCCTCGGGGTGGTGCTGACGTATCTCATCCCGTCGCCGATCGGTACGAACGTCGAGCGCCTGGCGGGGCTCGCGGGGCCGCCGGTGCTGCTCGCCGCGCTGCTCGCGTACGGCGGCTTCGGCAGGTCGGCGCGGAACGGGCCCGGCGGCGGTCCCGGCACACCGCCGCCGGGCCCGCGCGGGCGGGCGGGGGCGTGGGGATGGCGACGGGAGCGGGCGGCTCCGCGTACGGCTCGGGGGGTGTGTAGGGCTCCTGGGCGGTGTAGGACTCCTGTGGTGCGTACGGTCCTTGCGCGGCATACGGC
>NZ_JBSGUP010000173.1:7601-13262 GCF_053607985.1 Streptomyces sp. NPDC055078 | reverse complement strand
ACGACGGTCAGTTGAGGGGATCGTGCCGTTTCGTGGCAGGGCGGTTACTCACGTTTTGTGTGGATGATTCTTTGCCGTTCTTCTTGACAGAGCGTCACATGCCTGCCCAGCGAGCGAACCCGGCGATCGAATTGTCCTGCCCCCGATCCAGTCGCACCAGCGCCGTTGCCGTACTCCGCAGCGTGGGGTGGAACCTTGAGTGATTCGGCGAAACCCTGCGGGCCTCCAGCAGATCCCGGTGTGCCCCCGCCCGGTCGCCCTCCGCCAAGCGGGCAGCGGCGACATCGATGTGGTGGTGGCTCGCGCGCTCGGCGACGATCCCGGGCGGCAGTTCCCATTCGTCGCGGTCCTGCTCGGTGCCCCATTCCCGGAGCCGGGCGAGCGCCTCCTCGGTGTTCCCGGTGTCGATGAGCGCGGCCACCTCGTGGATCCGGACGTTCGTCGGCCCGAAGGACATCTCGTAATGCGTGGTGTCCGTGCGGAGCAGGCCGGCGGCCGCGCGTGCCTCGGCCAGCCGAGCGGTCGCCCGGCCAGGATGTCCGTCGCGGGCCTCCAGGATCGCCAATTTGAGCAGGACCGCGCCCTGCACCGCGATCTGTTCGTCGCTCATCGCCGCCTCGGGGGCGAGCCGCTCGATCTCGTCGACCAGAGCCTCAAGGACCCGGCGCGCCGAGGTGTAGGTGCCCATGCGGATCATCGCGCCGGCACCCAGATAGGCGGCGGTGACCTTCATCAGGTTGTCGCCGGACTGTGCTGCCGCCCAGCGGACCCGCTCGATCGCCGTCAGGCTGAGGTCGTGGTAGCCCAACTTGTGAGCGAGACTGTTGGTCGCGCGGTAGCCGCGGGCGAGCCACCAGTACGCCTGTTCGCGTTCCTGTCCGCGGGCGCTGAGAGCGATGTGGGTCAGCTCGGCCAGGACACCCGGCAGCAGCGGGCCCATGGGAACGTACTGGCCGTCCTGTCGCATCTGCGCAATGTGGTCCATCTCGGCGGCGACGACCGGGAGCGGGCGGGGCGCGACCAGCAGATCATCCGGGTTGTCGTAGGTCAGCAGCATCCTGCGCAGTTCCGGAATGACCGCCTGCACCTGCTCGGCGGTCTCGGCGCCATTCCAGTACGGCTGACCGGTGAGACGGTCGGGTCCGATGTGCAGGGCCCGGGCGATCTGCGCAATCACACCCGGCGGCGGGTTGCGAAGACCTGACTCGTATTTCTCCAGCGTGCTCGTACTGATCGATACCTTCGCGGCGAGTTGCCGCACGGTCAACTGCCGCACCTTCCGGTTCTCCCGGATGCGCTGCCCGATGTGCTCGGTTCCCATGCTGGCCCCCATACGTCGACGCTTGTCAGCGTACGGCGGCCGGGTCAGCGGAGGACAGGTCCGCAGGTGAACTCTGAGCGCCGGAACCGTGTGCCCGCTTGTGCTGGGATGGGGGCCCGGCGAGAGGCGGCAGTCGTGTCGGAGTGGCGGACTCTGAGCGAGCGCACGGTGTACGAGAACCCATGGGTCTCCGTGCCGCTCGGCCGAACGAAGCTTTCCCGGCTCGGCCTTCGGGCCCTGTCGAGTACGGTGTGTCTCGGTCGGCGAGCCAAAGAGGCGGTGGTCCATGAGCGCGGAGGGCAACATGGAAGGCCCCGGGGCGCGGAAGGTCAACAGCCTGTCGGGCACGGTCCACGGGCCGTCGGTGCAGGCGGACACCGTGCACGGCGGTATCACCTTCAACTATCACGCCGTCGACCAGCTCCCGCGCGCCGGACAGCGGCCGGACCAGGTGCCCCGTCCGCCGCACCGTTTCGTGAACCGCGTCCGGAGTCTGGCGGAGCTGGACGGCTTACTGGACGAGGCCGCGGCGAGCGCCGATGGCTGCCCCATCGGGGTCTTCAGCGGCCTCCCCGGTATCGGCAAGACGGCGGCGGTATCCCAGTGGGCCCACCGCAATCGGCGGCGTTTCCCGGACGGCCAGCTGTTCGTCGACTTCGCCGCGCTGCGGGCCGGCGCGGGAGCGGACGTCTCGGAGGCACTGGCCATGTGCCTGCGTGCGCTGGGCGTGCACACCGCCTACCTTCCGGCGGGTCTGGCCGACCGCACCGCCCTCTACCGGACGCTCTCCGCCGACCGTCGGATGCTGGTGGTCCTGGATGACGTGAGCCGCCCCGCCCAGGTCACAGCGCTTGTGCCGCAGGGCCCGGGGAGCGCGGTCCTCGCCACCAGCACCTGGCGTCTCGGCGAACTCGCCGCCCTCGACGGCGCGGCCCTGCTGCCCCTGGATGTCCTCGACGGCCACAGCGCCATGGAACTGCTGGCCGCGCTCTGCGGCCGGCGGCGGATCGATGACGAGCCGGAAGCCGCCGCGGAGCTGACCGAACTCTGTGGTGGTCTGCCCATCGCCCTCCGCATCGCCGCGGCCCGCCTGCTGACCCATCGCCGTCTGACCCTGCGCGTGCTGGTGGACGAACTCGCCGACGAGCAGAGCCGCCTGAGCCGTATCTCTGTTTCCTCCGCCCACGAGGAGCGCACCGTGTCGGCAGCACTCGAACTCGTCTACGGTGACCTTCCCGGACCCGCGGCCGGCCTCTACCGCGTCCTCGGCTGCCTGCCCGGACCGCGCTTCGACGCCGCCGCTGTCGCCGTGGCCGCGGAGCTGGAGACGGCGGAGGCGCGGCGGCTCCTGGACGTCCTCGACAAGGCGAGTCTGCTCACCGTTACCGACGACGGCCGCTACCGGCTGCACGACCTGGTCCGGCTGCACGCCATCGGCGCGGTGCGGCGCTGCGAGCCGCGGGACTTCGAGCGTGAGGTCGCCCGCAGGGCCACCACGCACTATCTGGCGCTCGCCACACTGGCCGACCTCGCGGTACGGGCCGATCGGCTGCGTATCGTCGACGTTTCCGAGGTCCTCGGCGCCAACGCACCGGGTGCTGGGGACGACCGCGCCGGTACGTCCGTCGACACCGCCGCGCACACCGTCGCCGACCCCTTCGCGGGGGCGGACGATCCGGCCCGGGACGCCATCGCCTGGCTGGAGGCCGAACGCCCCACCCTTCTCGCGGTGCTCCGCGCGGCTGCCCGGTTCGGCTTCGACCGGCAGGTGTGGCAACTGGCGGAGGTGTTCACCGTGCTGTTCCTGCACCACCGGCACCTGGCCGACTGGCGGGAGACCCTCGAACTGGGCGCGGACGCGGCGGCCCGGGACTCGGAGGCCGCCGCCGAAGCCCGGCTCCGCAGCCTGCTGTCGAGGCCCCTGCTCGATCTGGGCCGGGACGAGGAGGCGTACGTCCAGCTGACGACCGCCGAACGGCTCGCCGTGGAGTCGGAGCATCTGGTGCTCCAGGCTTCGGCCCAGGAGTTCCTCGGACGGTACTGGGACAGGCACGACCCGGTCCTGGCGATCGCCGCCTACCGGACGTCACTGGCCCTGAACGCCCGGGCCGCCGAGGACCGGGGCATGGCGCTGGCCGGATACTTCCTCGGCTGTGCGCAGAGCGCGGCGGGCGACCACGGCACCGCGCTGGACGCCCTCATCGAGGCCCGGGAGTCCTTCCTCGCGCTCCAGGACGGGCGGATGGCGGCGAGGGCCCTGGCCGACGTGGGCCGGGTCCGGGCCCGCCTCGGCGACCGGGAGGCAGCGGTAGCCGCCCTGGCCGAGGCGGCCGACGAACTCCACCGGCACAGTGCCTTCCACTACGAGGCGCGGACGCTGGAGGACCTGGCGGAGCTGCTGGCGGACCCGGAGGAGGCCAGGGAGCGTCTACGGCGTGCCCTCGCCGTCTACGAGGACCTCGGCAACCCCCGGGCGGCGGAGGTCCGGGCCCGTCTGGCCGACTGCTGATCCGGCCCCGGGGGAGGCCGACCGTACCCGGAACTCCTGTACGCGGTCTCCGTGCCGCACCACGATGGCCGTGCCCTCCGTGCCCTCCGTGCCCTCCGGGCGCTTCGTGCCTTCCGGGCGCTTCGTGCCTTCCGGGCGCTTCGTGCCTTCCGTGCGCTCCGGGCCTTCCAGCGCTTCGCCGAGCCGCAGGTACGCGTACACCCCGGCCGCGGCCGAACCGGGATCCGGACACGGCCCCCGGTCGGCGCTCACCTCCAGCACCTTGCCGTCGCGCAGACCGACCAGGCATCCCTCCCCCCAGCGCAATGCGGCGAGCCGCGCGCCCGGGAAGTCGGCCAGCACACGGGCGAGACGGCCGATCCCGGCGTCCCGGGAGAAGACAGCCGAGCCGCACAGCAGCACGGCGGCGCTCTCACTGAGCCGGGTGTCCGGCTCGTCCACATCGCAGGCCAGATGCCAGAAGGAGTCTGTTCCCTCCTCGGTTTCCCGGGCCACGGCGGCAGGGAGACGACGGATGTCCACGCACCGCCTTCCATCGGAGGTACGTCCGACGGCGGTCTCGACCAGCAGCGAGGTGACGCGACGCGCTCCACGGGCGCCGGGCAGCGCGAACGCACGGACGCCCCGGGCAGGCCCCCCGGGAACTGTCAGGCCCAGCAGCTCGTACACCAGTCGGCGCAGCCTCGGCAGCGCCGCGTCCGGCTCGGCGAACGCCCGGCCGGCGATCTCCGCGAGGTGCTCCCGATGGTGCTCCGAAACGGCGGTGTCCAACTGTTCGCGCAGGTCGCGGCCGGGGTCCAGCCATGCCGCCGCCGAGCGGAGCGTGTACCCCGCGGTCCCCGCCACGGCCTCGGAGCCGAACGCTCCCAGCAAGACGGGCTTGCCGATCGCCGCTCCGTACAGCGTCACCGAGCCGTGGTCCCCGATCACGAGATCGGCGGCGACCAGGGCCTGCTGCCAGCCGTCCGTCGGATCGACAGCGATCAGCCCGGCCTCCACGGCGGCCTGCTGGATGACCCGCACCTGCCATACGCCGTGACCGGACCAGACATTCGGGTGCAGGACCATCGCGACCTGGAACTCGTCCAATGGCAGTTGGGCGAGCAGTTCCTTCGGCAGCTCCGGGCGACTCCCGATCAAGGACTCGCGTCCCCATGTGGAACTCAGCAGCACCAGGCGCTGACCGGGCCGCACCCCGAGCGCGGCCCGGTACCGCTCACGCCATCGGCTGCTGGCCCGGAGCCGGTCGAAGCAGTGGTCGCCCACCAGCACCGTCCTACCGACCGTGCCCGGGTGCGCGGACGCCAACTGCCTCTCCTGATCGGGGTGCGACACCGCGAGCCACGCCCGCCCGGCAGTCAGCAGGCTGTCAGAGACCAACCCCGAAAGCCTCGTTCCCGTACTGCCCGAATCGGGAACGAGCTTCTGGAACCCCACGCCATGGGGCAGCACCAGAACCGGGTAGTCACCCGCCGGAGTGCCGATGTTCTCGCTTGCCGTGAGCATGAGGTCCGGGGAGACCTCCGCCAGCTGGGACCAGGGCAGGGTCCGACAGCCCAGGGTCCGCAGGAGGTCGAGCACGCCGTTGTTGAACGCCGAAGAAGGGTCGTAGGCGAAGACCACGGCCACGCGGTGGTCGTCGTGCACTACCTCGGGGACCACCTCCAGCACGCGGACGAGGGACGTGAGCGTCCGCGCGGCTACAACCAGGGTTCGCTGGGCTTCAAAGGTCCGCCATCGCCGGGCATCCGGTCCGACCGGTACGAGAATGGGCCTACTGAGGTCCACAGCGCGTCTTCCCCGAAGCCCCCCGGACCGCTACTACGACATC
>NZ_JBSGUP010000173.1:0-7501 GCF_053607985.1 Streptomyces sp. NPDC055078 | reverse complement strand
GCGGTTCGCGGTTCGCGGTTCGCGGTTCGCGGTTCGCGGTTCGCGGTTCGCGGTTCGCGGTTCGCGGTTCGCGGTTCGCGGTTCGCGGTTCGCGGTTCGCGGCCAGTCTTTCTAGCGCATAGCACGTCTTGAAGAAATGGGCTGCATATCGCAAATGTGGGGCTTTCTGATTCCGTTTGAGGGCGGCGGGAAGGGCCGACATGGCCTCGGGGTGTGACGGTGAGACCTGGGCAGCCGCAGGCGCGGGGCGGGCGAGCGGCGATCGCGGGTGGCCCCACCGGCACGGCAGCAGGTTGCATCCGACCCACTGTAGTTGGGTACGCCGGGGTGACGAGGTCTGTTCTGGCGCTGTGTGCCAAGGGGCTCGCCGTTCGGTGGCGTCCCGCCCGAGAATATTGCCCACCAGTAGGTTTCATCTGAACTCGTGAGGGGTTGCCCCCAACACGCTCTCCAAATGGTCGTTTGGGGGTACGGGGATGTACGGGAGCATTCTGACCTGCGGTGCAGCCAATTCGGGTGGGGCTTCTGAACGATGTCGTACGGCAGTGAACGCAACCAGAACTGCAACCACTGCCAACCTACTTGCCGTGCTCCGGGTCGTATCACTGGAGGGCTTGCCCGGTCACTTCGGCGATGCACTCGAAGTCGTGATCGAGATGGAGCAGGGTGAGCCCCTGCAACTTAGCGGTCACGGCGACGACCAGGTCGACAGCTCCGGCACTTCGGTGTTTCCCCTGCTTGGTGAGGGCTTGCTGGACCTGCCAGGCGCGGTCGTCGACGGGAGCCCAGCCGAAGATCAACCGCATGTCCTCGATGCCGCGCGCCCGGTCGGCAGTTGACCGTGCGCGGTGGAAGAAGTTCGAGCTCGGTGATCTGCGGGTATAGCGGTGCGGGTCTCGGCGGCCTGCAGCCCAGGCCACCTCTCGGGCTGCGGCGCAGGCCGACCGCGGCGGTCCAGTGTGCGTTCGCCGACGGTGGCCAGCAGCCGCCAAGCCGTTGGCGTGGAGGCCACCGGGCCGAATATGTTGCGCTGGTCCGGCAGAACGGCGAGATCCGCGATCGCCTCGCCGCCGTTGGCGAGCATCACTGCGAGATCGGTGGTGATCCGGCCTGGGTCATGGCCGGTGCCACGCGGCCGAAGAGGTCGGAGCACGGTGGAATACGCCGTTGTCAGCCCGGTCGCTTCCGCGAGGTCCGCCAGCAAACGCGCTCCGGCGCGCCCGACCACCCTCGACCCGTCGGTGGACACCACAAGCCGTGGCCGCGAACCGATATCCTTCACGCAGAAAGTGCCTTCCTCTAGCGACGACAGAACTCCTGGATAAGGTCCATCGTCCCAGCTCAGGAAGGCACTTTGCGTTCCTACCCAACCTCAGCCGCACCCCAACCGAAACGACGAGGTTAGGAGGCGCCTCGACAGATATGGAACGTGTCACAGGCGGGTAAGCCGAGGTCGCTTAGGAGCCGGGCTCAAGGATGGTGCAGTTCCACGATACGCGGGTGCCGCACGAAGAAAGCTCCCGGAGCTCCGCCGCCCGGCCCTGGCTCGCCCGTCGAGCCTGGGAAATAGCAGCAGAGGACTGGTAGTCCACCTTGGCAACGAAAGAGTTCGTCGATTTTTCTATTCTCCTTTTCTATTCTCCGCCGACATGAGAAGCCCCATTCTCCACATCGTCGGGATGCACAATGGAGTCCTGGATACCCAAGATGCGCATAAGCGACTTGACCGACACGACCCGGCTATTGCCAATCCACAGTACTCTAAAGGGGAGTGAGCCTTTCCTGGCCATCCTTGATGCTTGTGATTCCGAAAGGCCAACAATATCGGCCGCCTCGCTGAAAGCGATATACTGTGGCAGGAGATCGGAAATTCGATAGTAAAGATTCCTCCCGTCCACCCAGGTTCGCCCTACCTGTGCGGGAGTAATGCAGAGGGTATCTACCTCATCACGGCAACCGCTGCGGAGTTTGTCGTGCATGATCTTGGCATGGTCCATAGCTCCCATTCGTTGCAGTAGAGCTCCTGTGCGCTCGCCGCGAATTCTCTCATCGGCATCCGGGTTCTGCACCGGGCCGACGTCAATGATTGACGATGCGAGTACCGTAGAATCTTCCTCATACGCAGCATCAGCAATCAAGTACTCCGCACTTGCCGCACACGTTTCCGATCTTCCGGCTTCCACCAGGCCGCGAGCGCCGGTGAACGCGCGAGTCATCATGGTATCCAGGAGTTTTTTGGAAGGCGTGCCACCTGCCATGGAAAACCATGCCTCCAGAGCGCCCTCTAGCATCGCAGACCTGATGTCAGAGGTCTCATAATGCCATTTTCGCGACAACTCTTTCGACCACCCCCCAAAGTATGGAGTTAGTAGATCCAATAGGATCATCAACCATTTCTCCCGATCCTTGTGGTCGCCTTCTCTCGCCAAAGTGCACGCCGACTCCCAGAGGCGCAAGCTAGCTACGGATTTCGATCGGCCAAGTCGAATTTTCTCGCGCAAAACCTGGTATGTGGGATGGCTCTTGATTGCGCATACCTGAACATCGCCGACATGCGCACAGATGGGCTCCCCGCCGCTGTCACGCAGGACTCGTTCCGTGATGAGAGCGAAGACATCGCGCATGGGTTTCCTCTCGCGCCGCCAGATCGGGCCTACGAAAAATCATGAGGCGCGGCAGTTACACTTCGGGGATTTCTGCTGGGATTCAGCCCCATCGAGTGAACTATGTTTGGCGGCACGGCAATATGCGGGGCATGAGTAGTGGCAGTCGACAGGTGGCGCGCGGCCTGCGGCGGCAGAGTGAGGTGGGTCTACTGGAACCGGCTACGGCCCCGCTACGGGCGCACGTCTGGCTACTGCCTGCGCTGCGGTGAACACGGCGACAAGTTCCACGGCCCGTACTGCCGTGGCGCGGCTGGTCTCCCGAGGGTTCAAGCGTGCGCCTTGTCTGGTTCAGCTTCCCGTTCTTCCAGTCGGCACCGGTACTCGGTGTCGAGGCTGGCACGTAGCCGGCCTTCGACGCTGCCGTCATGCTTGCTGGCACTGCTCGTGCATGAGCTTGTGGTTGCCGCGGTTGCCGAGCGAGGGTAGGTGACGCAGAGCGTTGTTGATGCTGTCGAGTGCCGCGTCGTGGTCCTGGCGTATGTGCTGATCTGAGGCCAGGCGGTACTCGACGATGTGGTCGGTCGTGGGGGTAGTCGCGTACGGGCCTTCACCCCGGATCTTGGACACTTGAGTCGTGGATCTTGAGGACCTGAGAACGGATATCTCGTGGTCATGAAGCACTTTCCGCCGGAGTTCAAGGCGGACGCGGTCGCGCTGTACCAGTCGCGTCCCGGAGCGGCGATCAGGCAGGTTGCCGCTGATCTGGGTGTCAACCCGGAGACGCTGCGGAACTGGGTGCGGGCGGCCGGAGCGAACCGGCCGTGGGGACGCCGGGCGGAGGTACCCGCCGAGCCGCCCACTCCGGTGCAGGCGGAGAACGCGGCTCTACGCAAGAAGGTCCGCGAGCTGAAAGAGGAGCGCGAGATCCTGCGGAAGGCGGCGAAGTATTTCGCCGGGGAGACGCGCTGGTGAACCGTTTCCAGTTCGTCGCCGACCATCAGCGCCGCTACGGCGTGAAGCGGCTGTGCAGCATCCTTGGCATCGCCCGCTCCAGCTTCTACTACTGCCGCCGCCGGCCGGGCCGTGCGCCGGGCGGCCGACGCAAGGCTGCGTTCCGGTGGCTGCACCGCTACAACACCCGGCGCCGACACTCCCGTCTGAACGCCCGTGGAGCACCGCGTACTTCAGTCACGGGGTTCAGTCCTATCGTCGAGGCGCTCCATGACACTGATCAAATAGTCCATCCCATTCTCAACAGGTGGGAAATGGACATCAGGCTCGCTGAGCACTCACTTCTGCCTCCGTGGGTGCTGGTCAGTGGACCGGTCGCCTCCGTGGTGGGCAACCGGGTGACCCGTGCCCCAGTCTCCTTGCCTCTGGCTGCCGCACGGGACAACTGAGACCAGACACGTCGAGGGCCCCACCGCGAACGGTGGGGCCCATCGACATCGTGCCCGGTGAGGCACTGGCGGAGGATACGAGATTCGAACTCGTGAGGGGTTGCCCCCAACACGCTTTCCAACTGTCCGCGTGGCGGTCCGGGGGCGTTCGCAGGGGTTCGCGCGGCAGGTCAGAGCGGGTGTGCGTACTGCGGTGAACGGTGGCGACCGTCAGTGCACTGGACAAAGACCAGGACAACGAGCGGGGCCGAGGGGCGGAGTCGACCGCTGATGGGGATGGGAATCCGACCGCGAAGGTAGGTGAATCAACCGGACAGCAGGTTCCTTCCCTGCTGTCCGGTTGCGGTCGCTACTTCTTCCGGCGCTTGCGTGCCTTCGCCTTGCGCTGCTCAATCGTGTACGAGGACCACTCGCCGCGGTGGAAAATGCACCGCGACGCCCCGACCATTGCCAACTGTCGGCACCGGGTCCCCTTCGCGGTGAGCGCACCGCACCTGGACTGACTGGCCATGATGATCCGCCCCCTGGACTCCTAGACGATGTGCCTCCTTCTCAGGCTTGGCGCTGCAAGGAAGCGATGACAGGGCGCACGGTCGGGGCATCGGGTGTGTCCCCGCGCACGCGAGGGTGGCCCGGGGGCCGCCGGA
The DNA here is from genome assembly GCF_053607985.1 of Streptomyces sp. NPDC055078. NCBI lineage: Bacteria > Bacillati > Actinomycetota > Actinomycetes > Kitasatosporales > Streptomycetaceae > Streptomyces > Streptomyces sp. NPDC055078. The sequence goes on along the minus strand of NZ_JBSGUP010000173.1, from coordinate 2,848 downwards.
TGGACACCCTCGACTCTGATGGCTTCCCGCGCTAGCGGGGGTGGTCCTCGATGGGAGGGGTGCCATAGTTGAAGTCAGCGGCTGTCCCCGCGCGAGCGGGGGTGGTCCAGCCGTGCGGTGGGTGCCGCTGCCGGGTAGGTAGTGATTCCCGCGCTGGCGGGGGTGGTCCGTACTCAGGGAGGAAAGCGGGTGTCAGAGCAGAGCAGTCCTCGGGGTACCTTCCTGAAGATCGCTGACCTGATGAGAGCGCAGATCGACGCCGATGAGGACATGGCGGAGCTTCCGTCCGCCGCCGACCTTATGCGTGATCACGGAGTGTCCCGGGGCGTGGCGCTCCGGGCCTTTGGTGTCCTGAAGAAGGAAGGGCTTGCCGAGCCGGTGCCCGGTGGCCGGTGGCGGGTGGTCCGAAGCACCCACCACACCGACCGTCGACCGCTGGCTGAGCGGTTGGCGGACGTCTTCGCGACTGACAATCTCAAGGTCGGGGCACCGTTTCCCAGTACGTCTGAGCTAAGCCAGCGTTTCGAGGTCTCTCGACCAACGGTGAGTAAGGCTCTGGACAAGCTCGAAGCAGCAGGGTTGCTGTCAGAAGCGAGGCAGGGAAAGGCGCGGACTGTACGAGCCCTGCCCGACCGAGAGGAGAGCACCGAGCCTTGAGCACCACCGGATTGACCGAGTGGGCCTATCCCCTCGCAGAGTCTTTGCTGTCCGGGCCCCTGCCTCGAAGGTGGGCCCATTCCCTCGGGGTAGCCGAGCGGGCCCGAGCGCTGGCGCCGATTCTCGGCGAGAATGCCGAGCTGCTTGAAGCGTCTGCGGTCCTGCACGACATCGGATATGCGCCTGATATCGCGGTGACTGGCTTCCATCCCCTGGATGGCGCGCGATACCTCCGGGACACGGTCGATGCCGACAAGCGGGTCGTCTGTCTTGTTGCCCATCATTCGTGCGCGTGGATGGAGGCGGAAGCGCGGGGACTTCGTGACGACCTAGAGGGCGAGTTCCCGCGAATGGGTCCCACCCTCAATGACGCGCTCTGCTACTGCGACATGAACACGACCCCGGACGGTACTCCGACGAACCCTCTCGACCGAGTGAACGAGATCGCCAGTCGCTACGGTGCGGACAGCCTGATCGGGACGTTCATCCGCAGGGCAGAGCCTGAGATCCTCGCGTGTACGGCACGAGTGCTCGAACGGCTCGCCACCGCCAAACGTCAGCCGATGTAGGGTGCCGTCCGCGTCCGGTCCAAGGCGTGTTCGATCCTCAGCCTCATGGTGGGGTGAATGTCGTACTCCAACAGGTCCGATGGGGAGACCCATCGGACCTGAGTCGTTTCGTCACTCGTACGGACATCCCCGCCGGTAGGCCGCGCGCGGAAACAGATGCTGAACTGCTGCCGGGCCTCGCCATCGTCGTACAGCATCACGTGGCCAGGGTCCGTGTAGATCCCCGACATGTCGATGACTTCGGCTTTGATGCCGGTCTCTTCCCAGACCTCACGGACCACGGTGGCGCTGATGGACTCGCCGATGTCGTGCCCACCGCCCGGGAGCGCCCAACGGCCGTTGTCAGAACGCTGGATCACAAGGACGTCGCCCGCGTCGTTCTGTACGAACGCGACGACTGAAGGCACTACCGAGTTGGCCGGCGGGGCTTCGGGATCGTGGAGGTAGTCGATGCGTCCCATGTTCAGGCTCCCGTGAGGTCGTGTTCCGTTACCTGGCGCGCGCCTCCCCAGGTCTGCTCAATGCTATTCGCGTACGTGTCGAAGAGGCCGCCGCCAGGCAGGCGCCGCAGGTGAAGGACGGGCGCCATATACGCGCCGATGCCGTAGACGTGGGTGTTCACCAGCATTTCGTCATCGGCTCGGAACAGCGAGTTGTAGAGCGTTGCGTCATGCAGCCGGAATCCGATGTCCGGATGGCTGTTGAACAGCGGTCGGTAGTTCATCAGCGCATTGCGAATCTTGCCGTCCATGATCTGGTGACCTTCGTCGATGCCACGCTGTTTGACGGCTGCACAGTCCGGCTCGCCAAGCAGGATGCGCACCTGCGCGTTTCCCTGCGCCTTGGTCCGAAGCAGATCGTGAAAGAGCGGGTCCTCCGACAGCCACAGTCCGGAATAGACGAGAACGTCGATGTGCGTCTTCGCCCGGTTGTAGATCTCGCGCCAAAGCCCTGTGGGCACCATGTGCCGATGGGGGTACACCGTGATGATCTCGGCTTTGCTCAGGTCCGACGCGCTTTCGACCGAGCGGGAGTCGTCCCACAGTGTCGTCACATCGACCTTGAGCAGTGAAGCCGTCGCGTACTGATGCCGCCGGTACGGCACCTTCCCCTGAGTGATCCAGCGTTCAACTGTCTTCGGGTTGACCTCGATCGCGTCGGCCAGATCCTGCACGGTCACGCCCTGAGCCAAGAGGGCGGACCGTAAGCGTTCGTTGGACATCTCAACCCCCGATGGGACGTCTAGGGACTTCCTGACGGTAGCGAGATCGACCCAAGGTGTCCATGGGGGAGGTGCACAACGCCCCCCACCTGCACCGATTCTGATGGTGCACCAAGAAGTCCTCACGGGAAGCCCAAAGACTCCGCCGACACACTTGACGAGAGTCGATGCAGTACCTGTAATAGAGGTGCTGCATCACGTTCCGTGGATCGGGACCTGGTGACACAACTCCATAGCGTGATCCACCGCAGTCCGACGGCCGTGACAACTCCGGCTGAGGCGAGTGGAGACCAGCCGATCGAGAGCGGGCCCGGTGTCACAACCGAGCCCCACACCCCAGATGGGGGACACGCCATCGGCTTCAAAGAACCGCACGGCACACCTTGTAGCTGCCAAGACT
>NZ_JBSGUP010000172.1:0-13295 GCF_053607985.1 Streptomyces sp. NPDC055078 | reverse complement strand
CCACGGCGGGCCCTCTCTTCATGGAGAGACATGCTCACCTTCGACGTCGTCATCTGGTCCATCCGGCAGCGAAAAGGCCGGCCAAAGCCCTGGGAACTCCGCTGGCGCGTCGGAGCCGAGGGGCACTCTAAGAGCTTCACCCTCAAACCGCAGGCTGACGGTCGCCGCTCCCAGCTCATGGCCGCCCTGCGAGCAGGGCAGCAGTTCGACGAGGAGACCGGGCTCCCCGAAAAGGAGCTTGCCGCCCTCGCGATGCCGACGTGGTACGAGCACGCCAAGGCGTACGCACTGATGAAGTGGCCCGGCGCGGCGGCGAAGCATCGGGCGAGCATCGCGGAATCCCTCGCGGTCGTAACGCCTGTCTTCTCGGCCGACACCGGCACCCGACCCGATGCCCGCGTGCTCCGCGCCGCTCTGTACCAGTGGGCGTTCCGGGCCGTGGACGGTCCGAAGGATCAGCTCGTCTCCCGAGCCGACGCTCAAGAGCTTCCCGAGAACGTCCGGAAGGCATTGGAGTGGGTTTGTCAGCACTCGATGCGGGTGGACGAAGCCGCGAAGCCGGAACACGTACGCGCGGCGCTCACGGCCCTTTCACGGCTACTGGATGGGAAGCCTGCGGCGGAGAACACCGCCAACCGGAAGCGCATGGTGCTGAGCAACGCCTTCCGTTACGCGGTTGAGGAACGCGCCCTCCTCACCCGCCACCCGTTTCTGTCGGTGGACTGGGCAGCTCCCCAGACTTCGGACGAGGTCGATTTCCGGTGGGTGCCCGGCCCTCGACTCGCTCGCGCGCTGCTCGCCGCCGTGGCCGCGCAGGGACTCCGTGGTGAGCATCTGGAGGCGTTCTACGGGGCCGTCTACTACGTGGCGACGCGCCCCGGCGAAGCTGCGGCGCTCAAGGAGTCGGACTTCATCCTGCCACCGGAGAGCGAGCCGGAGGCGTGGGGCGAAGTGCTGGTGTCCGAGAGCCACCCCGAAGTCGGGAGCGGCTGGACCGATACTGGGAAGTCCCACGACGAGCGCGGCCTGAAACACCGGGCCCGAAAGGCCGTACGAGCCGTTCCCGTCCCGCCGATATACGTGCGCATGGTCCGCACCCACATCGCGCGCTTCGGTGTCGCACCGGACGGTCGGCTGTTTCGGGCGGTGCGCGGCGGCCGTCTAACGTCGAATGAATACTCCGAAGTCTGGAGCGAGGCGCGGAAGGTCGTGCTCAGCAAGCAGGAGCTTCGGACCGCGCTGGCAGAGGTCCCGTACTCCCTGCGGCACGCGGCCATCTCTCTGTGGATCAAGTCCGGCATGGACCCGGTGGAGGCCGCCTACCGCGCCGGCCACAGCCTCGCGGTGCTCTACCGGTTCTACGCCAAGCTCCTCAAGGGCGGGTCGGCGGCGGCCAACCGGCTCGTTGAGCTGGGGCTTCGCGCCGAGGAGTAGGGCTGATCCTGGCCCGCGTATGGCCCACACGCCCTGGTCGGCACCGGGAATCAGGGGCGTGAGGTGAGACAAGGTGAGCGCAGAGGGCGGGCCCCGGTTCGGAGACCCGCCCTCTGACCTGCTGCTTCTCTCACCTGCGGTGGGTGTGGGATTTGAACCCACGGTGACATCGCTGCCACGACGGTTTTCAAGACCGTTCCCTTAGGCCACTCGGGCAACCCACCCTCGCCCCGTCCACCAGGGGCGGAGCGGATACAGCGTACCGGCCTCACTCCCTTTGCGGGGACCGTGGTCCACCACAGGTCCAGATCTTGAAAGCTCCGATGCTCCGGCGCCAGAGCGGGCCACCAGCCAGAATACGGGTCGCCCCGAGAGCCATCTCGTCATTCTGACGCGAAAAGGCCCAAACCTGCGTCCTCCTCCGGATCGGTCTGAGATCCGTAGCCGCACCTCGACGGCCAGCCAGGGCTACGGGGTTCCTGCCCGCGACTGCAACAGTGGCCCCCTGATCCGGCTCGGGGGCCACTGGACGAAGTGCTTCGGGTCGTGGTCGCCTTCGGCACCCCGTTCGCTCTAGGCGGCTCGAAGCGTGCGAGTCCGCTCGTTGAAATCGGCGACGAGGGGGTGCGCACCGAATGGAACCATGCTGCGGCGCACGTCCTGCACTGCCGCGATCGCTCGGGAAGACTTCACACGGCGTGCGAGGGACAGCGTCTTGACGCCCGCGGAGTGAGCCGCTTCGAGGTCATTCCGTTGCAGGTGGGTCACTGCGAGTGCTGCCTGCGACATGGCCCCACGCCTGGCCCGTCCCTGAGCCTGGGCATGCTGGATCGATTGCCGGGCGTGCTCCGCTGCGTGGTCTGGCTGGTGAAGATCTCGAAAGGCGTTTGCATGTTCACCATGCAGGTAGGCGGCATCAATGAACTTCGCCCACACCGGCTCGGTGGAGTGATCGACCTGGGCAAACGCCTTCTCGGACGCAGCCACTGCCCGTGCCGTGGCAGGCTTGTCGCCCATCACCGCGAGGGCACGCGCTTCCAGCGCCCACAGGTCGGCCAGGCAAGCCAGTGAATCGGCCCGCGCAAGCCCGTGCCGGCCTGCCTGGGCAAGGCTGCGTCCCTCGGAAGGATTGCCTGTCAGAGTGGCTTGGTCTGCCATACCGGCCAGTACATGCGCACCTAGTGCCGCGTCCTGTGACTCCTCCGCAAGCCGCAACGCTTGAATCAGGTATCGCTGTGCCGTGCCGTGCTCCCCGTCGTCGAACGCCATCCAACCGAGCAAGTAGGTCTGCTCAGCAGCAGCGGCACAGAGGGCTCGCCGCACCTGGTCGGAGTAGGTCCGGCGAAGCAAGGGGTACACATGCTCGTTCATATACTGGGTCAGGACTAGGCGGCCTGACCCACCGCCCTGCATGACGTCAGTGTTTTGGAACGCTTCGAACATGTTCTGAACGCTCGTCACGTCTTCAAGCCCCACTCTGGGGCCGGGCCGTGCCTCCTGGTCCAGCGTGTTGACAAGCCAATCACGTGACGGCCCTATGCCAGCAGCCGCCGCAAAAGGCGTTGCCGCCAGGAACTTCCTGCGATCCATGTCGGCTCTCCCAAGCTCGGTCACTGACTCGACAGTTACAGCCCAAGATGGGCTGTACGTCAGAGGGCGGTCAAGGTCGGGCGACTTCCCCAACCCGAGATCGTACGTCGTGATGCGTCGGCCGAAGTGTTCCGAGAAGACATCAGCGATCAACCCTGGGAGCGGATGTCTTGCCTGCTGACCATTCACCCAACGACGCACGGCCGTAGCGTCAGGATTGATGTGCCGGTGTCCAGACACCATCGCTTGGGCGTGGACACGACGTGCAAGCTCGCCGTTGCTCATCTGTGAACGTGCGAGTGCATCGGCCAGTAACTGGTTCGGGTATTTCACGGCTGCGCCCATCCTTCCGTTGTCCGGGGAAGTGCCAGGGTTTGCCACCCGTATGAAGCTACCCCGTTCGCCTCGACTCCAGTTGGCTTGTGTAGCAGCTCACCGCAAGCAGCGAAAGGGCGTGGCAACGATGGCGGACCGGACCCGCAACCCTGCCCCGGCTGACAGCTCGCTTCGGAGCGGGTACGTGTCCGGGCTACGCGGAAAGGGCGGCTGGCACGCTGCACGCCGTTCAAGCAGGGCTGAAGCAGTTGGTCGCATGAGGTCCGGCCGTGAACCCGAACCTGTTGAGGGCTGCGGGATCTGCGCGGGGTACGCCCGGCTCCGCACCTACTCCCAGACGTGGCGCGGGCAGCGCGGCGACGGCCGCCGTCAGGCTGAGCGCGCGAGCGACGAGATCAGGAATCACCCCCACAAGCCTGCGATGGAGGAGGCTGAGTGAACACGCCAGGAGGCCGCTACCGGCCCAAAACCGGCGACGTGGTCAAGGATGCCTCGCACGAGCGTGTGGGGCGCGTCATGGACCACGTAGGGACCGTTTATCAGCTCCGCCCGCTGAACGGCGGACGGGAATGGGAAGCCCCTGCCTCTGCCCTGAGTCCCGCCGTTCAGTCCGACGCCCTGAGCACCGCCGTTGCCGAGGCCAACGCGCAGAGCAGGGGCTACCGGTGAAGGCGGTGTTGGCGCGCTGGCGGGCGAAGTGGTGTCCCTTGGAGGCGCTCGGCCGCAAGGCCGAACGGTACGAAGGACCCGCCTACGCCCTGGCCGTCTACCTGGGCATGACCGCAATCGTCGCTCTCGGCGCACTGGGGGAACTGTGACCGGGCCGGATGTACGCCGCATCTGCGGCGCGGAGACGCCCGTGTCCCGCTCGCTGAAACGGCTCATGTTCTGCCTGCACCCCGAAGAGGCCAAGAACCCTGAGGGGATGGAACGCGACCTGCGGTGCCCGCTGGAAGACCACCAGGACCAGCGAACGCATTCTGCACTGGCATGGGTGCTGAAGGATGCCAGCAAGGGTGAGATGTGGGTCTCGTGGGACGAGGCCGGGCAGGTGATGGTACGGGTGCGGCCGGACTGCCCCGCCCTCACCGGAGACGGGGTTCATGACGAAGCCTGCGGGCTCTTCCTGGATCATCCCGGAGGGCACAGCTTCGAACTTCTTGATCCAGAGGAAGAAGCGTTCAAGGCCAGTCCGGAGTACGCGCGGATCACGGCCCTGGTCAATTCCTGTCTCGATTCCTGAACCACCAGACTCCCGCCCCTTGCCTCTCGTGGATCATGTTTCTGCTCACCACTTGGGAACGCGGGGCGGGTAAAGGGCCCGTCCGGCTGTCGGCGGCCGGACGGGCCACGCACCCAGGGATTACCGAAGAATGATCCGGTACTGAGAGTTCAACGGAAAGGTAGTAACCATCTTGCACACTGTGTCTGGCTCCTCGGCCGGTGACGATGAACTGTTCGACTTGGTCGGCGCAGTCGGCACCGCGATCAACGCCAGCAGAGGCGAGGAATTGCCTTCCTCGATGAGGGAGGCCGCAGGCCAGGCGGCAGACGAATTGGCGGCGCAACTCGCCGATGAGCACCGGGCCGGCGGCTAGCAAGGCGTCCCGCACTCGCTGCCTAGTGATGTAGAGACTCCGCCCTCTGATTGGTGGGGGCGGACACCCTCTGGACCGATGCCCCCGGCACTGGCCTAGAGGAAGAAGGGGAGTCCCGTACCTCTCCTTGGCCCCGGTCCCCAACCGGCCCTGCGGGGCCGGGGCCCCAACCAGACTCCGCCCCCTGCCTCCTGACCCTCAAGCGGGCAGGCAGGGGCGGACCTTGCGGGGTACGAACACCCCAACTCTGAATAGGGGCTTGCTTATCGGGGCGTTCCCGCCCCTCAACTGGTGCGCGCTGACAGGATGGCTCCGACGGGTGTCAGAGGGGCACCCCGGAAGCCGAAAGAAGACGGGGAATGACCGCAACTCTGGTGACGCAAGCTCTGATTCTGGCGGGTGGCCAGGCGACCCGAATGCGTCCCTATACCGATGACGCACCCAAAGCCATGGTTCCCGTGGCCGGTGCACCCATCGTCGGCTATCAGCTTGCGTGGCTCGCGGAACACGGGGTGAAGTCTGTGACCATCAGCGGGGGCTACAAGCACGAAATGATCTCGGACTATGCGGGAGACGGCTCACGCTTCGGAGTCGAAACCCGCTACGCGATCGAAGACGAGCCGCTGGGCCGTGGCGGGGGACTCAAATACGCGGCGGCACGGCTGGCCGACCCGGGCGCACCCTTTTTCGTCCTGAACGGGGATGTCATCACGACGTTCTCACTCGCTGAGCTGTCCGATTACCACGGCCGGAAGGGTGCGGCTGTCACGGTCGCACTGTCTCCGTACCGCTCCAACTGGGGCGTGGCCGAGCTGGACGGCGACGACCGTATCCGGGGCTTCACCCAGTCCCCGGAACTGCCGTACTGGATCAACGCCGGAATCTACGTCTTCAACCCCGAGGTGGTCAGCCTCCTTCCCGACAAGGGAGACCACGAGGACAGCACGTTTCCCCGACTCGCCAAAGACGGGCGACTCGTCGGCTACCGGCTGTCCGGCTACTGGCGGGGAATCGACACCGTGAAAGACGTCATCGAAGCATCCAAGGAAGTCCGCGACTCAGGGACATTGCTCCCGGAAGAGTTCCGCACCACGGATTCCAACTGAGTAGTGGGCCAGCGTCGGCCCACTGAGCCGAGAGGGCACGACAACCGTGATCAACGCGAACAAGGTAATCGGAAGCCATAACGTTCTGTTCGTCACGCTCGACTCCCTGCGCTACGACGTAGCGCGGGCAACGCTGCACGCTGGCCGTACTCCGAACATCGAGAACCTGCTACCAAACGGACTGTGGGAAGAACGCCGTACACAAGGGACCTTCACCCTTCCCGCGCACATGGCGTTCTTCTCCGGCTTCCTCCCCGTACTGTCTGGCCCCCAACGCCACGGGCGCTTACTCGCCTGCCACGCCGTACGGGGAACGACCATCACCGAACGAACCTATGTATTCGACGCGCCGGACATCGTGACCGGCCTGTCCGGTCTCGGATACCGCACCGTCTGCATTGGCGGAGTCGGCTTCTTCTCGAACCAAACCAAACTGGGTCGGGTCCTGCCCGGACTCTTCCAGGAAAGCCACTGGAGTCCCGAGACAGGAACCGACAACCCGGACTCCACCCGCCACCAAGTCGACATCGCCCTACAAACCCTCCGAGAGCAGAGGGCAGGGAAGCCGCTGTTCCTGTTCCTCAACGTCTCCGCCACGCACACCCCGCACCATGCGTATCTCCCAGGGGAGACGGAGGACACGTGGGAGAGCCAGTGTGCCGCGCTGGCCTACGTGGACGGGGAGCTTGGCCGACTGCTCACAGCCATGCCCGCTGCGGGGCCGTGGCTGGTGATGATCTGCGCGGATCACGGCGACGCGATGGGCGAAGACGCTCACCACGGCCACGGCATCGCACACCCCACCGTGTGGAGCGTCCCCTACGCGGAAACTCTCATCCCCGCCGCCCAGCCGTAATTACAGGGGGCCTCGGTGCGCCCGCCCAACAGGGTAGGGCTGTGAGCCTCCAGGCGGGTTGGCCACGTGACCAACGCATGACCAACAGCGGTCCGAAACAGGCTGAAACGCCAGGTGAGGATGACCAACCCTCATAGAGTCCAAGGGGGTCAGGAAGGAGCATTCTCCCAGGTCAGCGAACTAATAGGCTGGTGCCCGAGTGGAGAGTTCAAGTCCCCCCTCGGACACCACCAGTTCTCTGCTGAAACCCCTGTTGACCAGGGGTTTTCTGCGTTTCTGGGCTGTGGTGCGACCGACCGTGACAGAGGAGCAGAGGCAGCGGCGGTGTTCAACCGCTCGCCCGCTCGCCCGCTCACATGATCCGGACGATGTGTTTGCCGCGGACGCCGCCGGCTTCCAGGGCCCGGTGGGCGTCGGCGATGCGGTCGAGTGGGTGGACGGTGTCCACGACGGGGACGAGGTCACCGTGCTCCGCGTAGCGGGTGATCTCGGCCAGCAGAGCGGTGCTGGGGGCGCCGCTGAAGGCGCGTATGCGTCCGGTTCCGTGGACGGTCGAGGCGAGGACGGTGGCGAGGGCGGTGAGCGGCCTGTTGAAGTCGGTGGTGATGGCGACCATGCGCCCGCCGGGAGCCAGCAGGCGGCGGAACCGGGACTGCTGGGTGCCGACGGTGTCGAGGACGACGTCGTAACGGCCCAGCTCGGAGACGGGGTTGGTGCGGTAGTCCAGTGCTTCGTCGGCGCCCAGGTCGCGGACGAAGCCGAGGTTGCCGGCGCCCGCGAGTGCGACGACATGGGCACCGAGGAGTTTGCCGATCTGTACGGCGACGCTGCCCACGCCTCCGCTGCCCCCACGGACCAGGAGGCGCTCACCGGGCTCGATGGCCGCCTTGTCGCGCAGAGCGGTCACGGACGTCGTCCCGCCGGCGAGCAGTGAGACCGCCTGCACCGGGGTGAGGTTGTGCGGGGCGGGGGCGATCAGGCGGGGGCGTACGGCGACGTACTCGGCCATACTGCCGGTCCTGCGTCCCAGCAGTCCCCACACCCGGTCACCTTCACGTACCCCGGTGACCGAAGCACCGACTTCGGCCACCTCCCCGGCGAAGTCGATCCCGCTGGTCCTGGGAAAGGCGCGGCCGGTCAGCAGTCGCACCTTTCCGGCCCGGTCGAGCAGCTCGCCGCCGTTGACTCCGGCGGCGTGCACCCGCACCAGCACCTCGTCGGGGGTGATGGCAGGGACCGGCCGCTTGCCCACGTAGAGGACCTCCGGGGGGCCGTAGCGGTCGAAGAGGGCCGCACGCATCTCGCTCATGATCTCGTCCTGTGTCACGTTCGGAGCCGCGGATACGCCGGGTGCGCCCGCTGATACGCTCACGCTAAACCGGTAAACGGATGACACCGTCCACTTAGCTCGAAGTGAGAGACATTGCCTGCTCAGCCATCTCACAAAGCGTCTGGGCACCCCGGCGAGCCCGGCGACACCGCCCCGGCCGCCCTGCGCGCAGATGCCCGGCACAACCGGGAACGTATCCTCGACGCCGCGCGCGAGGTGTTCGCGGCCCAGGGCGTGGATGCCCCCATGAGTACCGTCGCCCGCCGCGCCGGAGTCGGCGTGGCCACGCTCTACCGCCGCTTCCCCACCCGCGACGCACTCGTCACCGCCGCCTTCGCCGAGCAACTCGGCCTGTGCGCAGCTGCGTTCGACGAAGCCCTTGCCGACCCCGATCCCGGCCGGGGCCTGCGCGCGCTCCTGGAGGAGGTGTGCACCACACAGGTGACCGACCGGGGCTTCGCCGCCGTCTTCATGGCACAGTTCCCGTTCATGGCGCGGTCCCCGGACGGGCACGACTACGACCGCGAACGGGCCTGCGCCGAAGAGCGCCTGGCGCGGCTGGTCCGGCGGGCCCGCGAGGCCGGACAGCTGCGAGACGACTTCGACCCCGCCGACATCACGCTCCTGCTCATGGCCAACAGCGGCCTCGCCGGGCAACCGCGAGAAGCCGCCCTCGCCGCCTCCCGGCGCCTGCTCGCCTATCTCTTCCAGGCTTTCCGCGCACAGGACTCCGGCCCTCTCCCGCCTCCCGCGGTGATGGCACCGAGGGAGATCCGCCGGGCGCCGGGCCACCCGTGAACGCGCGTACGTGCGTCGTGGGCCGCCCGTGAACGCGCGTATGTGCGTCGTGGGCCGCCCGTGAACCCGAGTACGTCCGCGCGTTGGGCCGCCCTTGGCTACAGCCAGTCGTGTTCGCGGGCGTAGCGCGCCGCCTCGTGCCGGGTCCTCGTCTGGGTCTTCTGCATGGCGTTGGAGAGGTAGTTGCGTACCGTGCCCGCCGCGAGGTGGAGTCGGTCGGCGATGTCGGCGACCGAGTACCCTTCGCCGGTCACCCGCAGTACGTCGATCTCCCGGTCGGTGAGCGGACAGTCGTCGATGACGGCGAGCGCGGAGACATCCGGGTCGATCCATCGCTTGCCCTCGTGCAGTGTGGCGATGACCGCTGTGATGTGGGCCGGTTCGGCTGACTTGCTGACGAACCCCTGGACGCCGAGTTTGAGGGCCTTGCGCAGCACCCCCGGCCTGGCGTGGCGCGTCAGCATGAGGATCACCTGCTCCGGCCGCGCGCGCCGGATCTCCGCGACGGCACCGAGTCCGTCCACACCGGGCATCTCCAGATCGATGACGAGCACATCGGGCCGGTGCCGCAGAGCGGCCTTCACCGCCGCCGCACCGTCCGCCGCCTCGGCGAGTACGGTGATCTCGCCCTCCAGGGGAAGGAGCGCGGCCAGCGCCTTGCGGAGAAGGACCTCGTCGTCGGCCAGCACCACCGTGGTCATCGCGTCTCCTGCCGCGTCTTCGCCAGGGCCGTGCCGGCCGAAGGGTGCGGGAACGCCGCCGCCGTCAGGAACCGCCCGTCGCGCTGTTCCACCGTCAGCTCGCCTCCGTCGTCCGCCACTCGCTGTCTGAGCGCGGAGAGCCCTCTGAGTTCGGGTAGCGGACCCTCCCGTACGCCGTCGTTGACGATGGTGATGCCGGATCCGGAGAGCGTGATCCGCACCCGGGTGGCTTGCGCGTGCCGCAGGATGTTGGTCGTCGTCTCGCGGAGCACCTGGCCGAGCAGCTCGCTCGTACGCGCGTCGGGCTCGGCCTCACGGTTGACACGTACGCGGATGCCCGCGGCTTCGAAGAGGTTCTTCGCGTTCTCCAGCTCCGCGGAGAGGTTGAGCCTGCGCTGTGCGTGGGCCAGCTCCTTGGTCTGGCTGATGGTGTCGCTGACCAGGGTGTACATCTCGCGCAGCTCCTGCTCCACCCGGTCGGCGTCGCTGTGCACCAGCTTCTGGGCCAGCGCGATCTTCAGCTTCACCACATGCAGCGTGTGGCCCTGGATATCGTGCAGATCGCCGGCGAAGCGGACGCGCTCCCGGATGACGGCCAGCTCCGCCTCGCGCTCCCGTGACGCCTCCAGCTCCGCGACGAGGCCGTAGAACCTCTGGTTGGGGAACATCAGACCGGTGATCACCGCGGTGGCGCCCGCGGGCACGATGACGAACTCGATCAGTACGCCGATGACGTCGGCCTGCGTCACCAGCAGCCTTGCGGCGCCCACCGCGGCGACGTAGGTGGTGAGACCCACAGCTGCCGCGCCGCGGTGGCGCGGCAGCCGGGGGATGGTGTGGGAGCCCACGATCGCGATGCCGTAGAACGCGGTATGACCGTCGGTGAGCGCCCCGAACAGCCACACGGCCGCCGTGATGACCAGGCAGGGGAGCGCGACGCTGAAGATGTCGCCCGCCGCCCACCGTACGAACGCCACGATGGCCGCCGCCACGCCCACGCTCAGGACGGCGGCCTGCAACCAGGTCTCGGCATCGCGCGCCACCTGGAGCACCCCGACGGCGGCGAGCAGCGGGAGCAGCATGACGAGATTGAGGCTGCGCAGCCGGGCCCGGGTCGCCGAGGACAGCTGGACGGGCCCGGGGCGATTGGAGCGGCCGGAGGGCTCGGAGTGGTCAGTGGGCTCGGAGTGGTCGGCCATCGCCTGGGCCGCCGCCCGGTCCGGCCTCATCGGCGGCACCCGACCGCAGCACCGCGCGGACCATGCGGAGGACGGCCGTACTCGGCCGTCGGCGGGATGCGCGGTGGTCGGGTGTGCATGGGTGGCTCTCCGAGATCGAACAGCAGATTCCGCCTCCCAGTATTCGTCCGGCGGAGCGATGCCACCAGTGACACCGTGTCATGGCCGCACCCGCCGAATGTCATCGTGAAGTGGTGACACAGTCGCACTGACGGCTGGTCGCGGCCGCTGCTGTGATCGAAGCATGTCCTCAACACCAGTCATCGACGTCGAACGGCTGAACCTCACCTACGGCGACTTCCACGCAGTGAAGGATCTGTCGTTCCAGGTGGCGCGCGGGGAGCTGTACGCGCTGCTGGGCACGAACGGGGCGGGCAAGACCTCGACCCTGGAGATCATCGAAGGCCACCGGGCACCCACCTCGGGAACCGTACGGGTGTTCGGGCGTGGCCCGCGCGACCGGCGTGCCGTACGGCCCAGGACCGGCATCATGCTCCAGGAGAGCGGGTTCTCCCCGGACCTCACGGTGAAGGAATCCGTCCGGCTGATCGGACGGCTCACCGGGCGGGCGGACACGGTCCAGCGCGTGCTCAGCCTCGTCGACCTCACCCACAAGGCCGGCACCAGGGTCTCCCAGCTCTCGGGCGGCGAGAAGCGACGGCTGGACTTCGCCACCGCCGTGTACGGAACACCGGAGCTGGTCTTCCTGGACGAGCCGACGACCGGCTTGGACATCCAGTCCCGGGACGCCCTGTGGGACGCCGTGGACAAGCTGCGTGAGGACGGATCCACCGTGGTGCTCACCACCCACTACCTGGAGGAGGCCCAGCAGCGCGCCGACCGTATCGGGCTCATGCACAAGGGCGCCTTCCACACGGAGGGGACCGTCGCCGAACTGACGGGGGCCCTGCCGGCCACCATCCGCTTCTCCCTGCCTGCCGCCGCACCACCGCTGCCGCTGCCGGCCGCCCGCCAGAGCGACGGCAGGCTGTGCGTCGAGACCTTCGGTCTGCAGAAGGACCTCTACACCCTGCTCGGCTGGGCGCGGCACAACGGGCTGGAGCTACGGGAACTCGAAGCCGGGCCGACCCGGCTCGACGATGTCTTCCGCGCCATCGCCATCGGCAGCGGCAGCGACTAGAGACATCCAGCTACTCCAGCTACTCCAGCTACTCCGGCTGCTCCAGGTGCTCCCGGAGCCCCCTCCCGTACCCCCGCGTACCTCCCGGCCCCCCGGACCTCCCGTACCCCCCGTACCTCCCGGAACCTCCCGACAAAGGGACCCTCACCATGCTCTCCATCGCGCTCAGCGAGCTGATCCAGATCTTCCGGAACCGGTTGGTGCTGGTCAGCAGTTTCCTCATGCCCACAGCGGTCAGCTCCTACTTCGTCTACCAGCACGAGACCTTCGCGAAGCTGGGCAGTCTGGGATACATCGCGGCGGTGGTGGTGTTCACGGTGGGGGCGTTCGGGCTCTACGCCACCACCGTGACCACGCTGGCCTCACGCCGGCAGAACCTCTTCCTCAAGCGGCTGCGCTCCACCGCTGCGGGGGACGCCGAGATCCTCTCCGGCCTGCTCGTCCCGGTCACCGCCATCGCGCTGGTCCAGGTCACCGTGATCCTCGTCGTACTGGCCGTGGTGGCGGGCGAGCCGACCGATGTTCTCCTGCTGGCGGTCGCGGTCCTCGCGACGGTGGTCATGATGCTCGGCCTGGGGCTGGCCACGGCCGGAGTGACGAACTCTCCCGAGCACGCCCAGGTGACCACCCTGCCGATCAGTATCGGCACCATCGCCGTGTCCGGCTGGGTGGGGATCTCCGGAACCGGGGAACTCGGCCTGCTCAAGCGGCTGCTTCCCGGCGGCTCGGCCACCGAACTGGTCGTCAACGCGTGGAACGGCGGTGTCGCCGTCGCGGACTCCCTGATCCTGCTGGTGCCCACCCTCGGCTGGGTCGTCGTCTCCGTCGCGCTGGCCGCCCGCCTCTTCCGGTGGGAGCCGCGCCGCTGACACCGGTCGCCGGGCACGCCGAGTGGTGCCGCCGGGTCAGCGTGGCGCGGTGTCGACGGCCAGGCCGTGCAGGAGGGTTCCGGTGGTGTCGGGGTCCTCGAACATCGGGGTGTGGCCGACCCCGCCGAGGATCTCGATCCGGGCGTGGGGGACCCGGCGGTAGTCCTGGGCGGCGACCGGCGGACCGCGACCCGCTGCCCGTACCGCCCGGCCGGGGCCCCCGGCTGGCTACGGAGCCGTGGTGAACAGCTTCCGGAGCTTGTCCGACATCCACTGCCCCGCCGTCACGGCATCGGAG
>NZ_JBSGUP010000171.1:0-13308 GCF_053607985.1 Streptomyces sp. NPDC055078 | reverse complement strand
CCGTAATCCCGTAAGCCGTACGCCTCGCCAACGCGTCACGCCGCTGCGCCGCCGCTCGTACCCCATGCGGGGTGCGCGGGGTGCCCCGGAGGACTCAGCAGCCGAGCAGACGCCCGCCCAGATACGTCTGGATCTGGTCCAGGGAGATCCGCTCCTGGGTCATGGTGTCGCGCTCGCGCACGGTGACCGCGTTGTCGTCGAGGGTGTCGAAGTCGACGGTGACGCAGAACGGCGTACCGATCTCGTCCTGCCTGCGGTAGCGGCGGCCGATCGCCCCGGCGTCGTCGAAGTCGATGTTCCAGTTCTTGCGCAGGTCGGCGGCGAGCCCCTTGGCCTTCGGGGAGAGCTGCGGATTGCGCGAGAGCGGCAGGACGGCGACCTTGACCGGCGCGAGGCGCGGGTCGAGGCGCATCACGGCGCGCTTCTCCATGACGCCCTTGGCGTTGGGGGCCTCGTCCTCGCTGTAGGCGTCGAGGAGGAAGGCGAGCATCGCGCGGCCGACACCGGCCGCGGGCTCGATGACGTACGGCGTCCAGCGCTCGCCGGCCTCCTGGTCGAAGTACGACAGGTCGTTGCCGGACGCCTTGGAGTGCGCGGAGAGGTCGAAGTCGGTGCGGTTGGCGACGCCCTCCAGCTCGCCCCACTCGCTGCCGCCGAACTGGAAGCGGTACTCGATGTCCGCGGTGCGCTTGGAGTAGTGGGAGAGCTTGTCCTTGGGGTGCTCGAACCAGCGCATGTTCTCCTCGCGCATGCCGAGGTCGGTGTACCAGTTCCAGCGCTGGTCCATCCAGTACTGCTGCCACTCCTCGTCCTCGCCGGGCTTGACGAAGAACTCCATCTCCATCTGCTCGAACTCACGGGTGCGGAAGATGAAGTTGCCGGGCGTGATCTCGTTACGGAACGACTTGCCCATCTGCGCGATACCGAAGGGCGGCTTCTTGCGCGAGGTCTGCTGCACCTGGCCGAAGTTGGTGAAGATGCCCTGGGCGGTCTCCGGGCGCAGATACGCGACCGAGCCGGAGTCCTGGGTGGGGCCGAGGTGGGTGGAGAGCAGTCCGGAGAACTGCTTGGGGTCGGTGAAAGTGCCCTTGTTGCCGCAGTTGGGGCAGTTGAGGTCGGCGAGGCCGTTCTCGGGCGTCCGGCCGCCGTGCTTCTCCTCGTACGCCTCGATGAGGTGGTCCGCGCGATAACGCTTGTGACAGGAGGTGCACTCGGTGAGCGGGTCGGTGAAGGTGGCGACATGGCCGGACGCCTCCCAGACCTCGGTGGCCAGGATCACCGACGAGTCGATACCGACGACGTCCTCCCGCGAGGTGACCATGTAGCGCCACCACTGGCGCTTGATGTTCTCCTTCAGCTCCACACCCAGCGGCCCGTAGTCCCAGGCGGCGCGCTGGCCGCCGTAGATCTCGCTGGAGGGGTAGACGAAGCCACGGCGCTTGCTCAGGTTGACGATGGTGTCGATCTTGTCGGCGGCCACGGTGCTCTCTTCATTAACGACGACGACGAACGGCGAATGCCTCAGATTACCGGCGGGGGCGGGGCTCGGATCAAATCGGTGCGGCTACGGACCGGATCCATGCGGGCTCCCGATCGAATCGGCGTGGTCCGGGGGACGAATCGGCGTGGTCCGGGGGACGAACCGGCGCGGTCCGGGGGACGAATCGCCCCGCACCGGGGAACGAATCGGCGCGGGCCATGGTTCGGGACAAGTGAGACGGAGAAGGCCCGGGAGGCCGGACTGACCTGCTTTGTTGACAATCGTTTCCACTTTTGTTGAAAATGAGTATCATGAACGTACGACGACTGATACCCACCACCGCCGCGGCGGGGGCCACCGCCCTCGGTCTGCTGGCGGTCACCGGCTGCTCCTCCTCCAGCGCCGCCGACGGCAAGGAGAACGGAGAACTGAAGGTGGTGGCGTCGTTCTACCCCATGCAGTTTCTCGCCGAGCGCATCGGCGGCGACCATGTCTCCGTCTCCACCCTGACCAAACCGGGCGTCGAGCCGCACGATCTCGAACTCAAGCCCCGGCAGACCGCCCAGCTCAACGACGCCGGGTACATCCTCTATCTCAAGGGCGTCCAGCCCGCCGTCGACAAGGCCATCGAGCAGGCCGATGTGAAGCACCGGACGGACGCCGGGACCCTCACGGACCTGGCGCCCCGATCCGGCGGCGACGACCACGCCCACGAGGGCGAGGCGGGTCACGAGGGCGAGGACGGCCACGGCGACGAGGCGGGCGGCGACCCGCACCTCTGGCTCGACCCCCTGAAGTACGCAGAGGTCGCCGAGGGCGTATCGGCCGCCCTCGCGAAGGCCGACCCGGACAACGCCGCCGACTACCGGAAGAACGCCGACGATCTGGTCGCCGAGCTGAAGGGCCTGGACAAGAAGTTCGCGGACGGCCTGAAGAACACGGCCACCAAGACCTTCATCACCACCCACTCCGCCTTCGGCTATCTCGCCGAGCGCTACGGACTGGACCAGGAGTCCATCGCGGGCATCGACCCCGAGTCGGACCCTAGCCCCGCCCGGATCAAGGAACTCCAGTCCATCGCGAAGAAGGAGAAGGTGAGCACGGTGTTCTTCGAGACCCTCGCCAGCGACCGGACCGCGAAGACCCTCGCCGAGGACACCGGGCTGAAGACGGATGTTCTCGACCCGCTGGAAGGCATCACGGGCAAGTCCAAGGGCAAGGACTACATCGAGGTCATGGAGTCCAATCTGACCGCGCTCCAGAAGGCCCTGGGGGCGAAATGAGCGACACCGGCACCAGCGGCCCCCAGGGGCCCGTCATATCCGTCCGGGGAGCCAGGGCCACCCTCGGCTCGCGCCCGGTGCTGCGCGGCGTCGATCTGACCGTGGAGCGCGGCGAGGTCGTGGCCCTCCTCGGCGCCAACGGCTCCGGCAAGTCCACCGCCGTACGGTCCGTGATCGGGCAGGTGCCGCTGACGGACGGCTCGATCACGCTGTTCGGCACCGAGCTGCGCCGGTTCCGCCAGTGGGCGCGCGTCGGCTATGTGCCCCAGCGCACCACCGCCGCGAGCGGGGTGCCCGCGACCGTCCGCGAGGTCGTCTCGTCGGGCCGGCTCTCCCGTACCCGGCTCGGGCGGCTCTCCCGCGCCGACCGGGCGGCCGTGGACCGCGCCATCGAACTGGTCGGCCTCGCCGACCGGGCCAAGGACTCCGTGGGCGCGCTCTCCGGCGGCCAGCACCAGCGAGTGCTGATCGCCCGCGCGCTCGCCTCCGAACCCGAACTGCTGATCATGGACGAGCCGATGGCGGGCGTGGACCTGGCCAGCCAGGGGGTCCTCGCCGGGACGCTGCGCGAGCAGGTCGCGGCCGGGACGACCGTACTGCTGGTCCTGCACGAGCTGGGCGCGATCGAGCCGCTCATCGACCGCGCGGTGGTGCTCCGTGACGGCTGCGTCGTCCACGACGGCCCGCCGCCGAAGGCCGTCGGCCAGCACGCCCTGCCCGGGCACGACCACGTACACCCGCA
Organism: Streptomyces sp. NPDC055078; assembly: GCF_053607985.1. NCBI lineage: Bacteria > Bacillati > Actinomycetota > Actinomycetes > Kitasatosporales > Streptomycetaceae > Streptomyces > Streptomyces sp. NPDC055078. Next base: position 9,803 of record NZ_JBSGUP010000171.1, on the reverse strand, counting down.
CGCGGCCGATGAGCCGCTCCGCACCGGACTGTTGAGCTGACCATGGAAATCCTTGAGACCGCCTTTATGCAGCGGGCGCTGATCGCGGCCCTGCTGGTCGGCGTCACCGCGCCCGCCGTCGGCATCTATCTGGTGCAGCGGCGGCAGGCGCTGATGGGCGACGGCATCGGCCATGTCGCGATGACCGGGGTCGGTCTCGGCTTTCTGCTCTCCGCCAACCCGATCTGGATGGCGACGCTCGTCTCGGTGGTCGGCGCGATCACCATGGAGCTGATCAGGGCGTACGGGCGGACCCGCGGCGACATCGCGCTCGCGATGCTCTTCTACGGCGGTATGGCGGGCGGAGTCCTGCTGATCAATATCTCGGACACCGGCTCGACGGCCAATCTCAGCTCGTTCCTCTTCGGCTCCCTGTCGACCGTCTCGGACGGGGATCTGACCGCGATCGCCCTGCTCGCCGTCTTCGTGGTGCTGGTCTCGCTGGGGCTGCGGCGGCAGCTCTTCGCCGTCAGCCAGGACGAGGAGTTCGCCCGGGTCACCGGGCTGCCGGTACGGGCGCTGAATCTGCTGATCGCGGTGACCGCGGCCGTCACGGTCTCGGTCGCGATGCGGGTGGTCGGGCTGCTGCTGGTGAGCGCGCTGATGGTGGTGCCGGTGGCGGCGGCCCAGCAGATCTCCCGCTCGTTCCGGGCGACCTACGCGCTGGCGGTGGGCATCGGCGTCGCCGTGGCGCTGGCCGGTACGACCACCTCGTACTACCAGGACGTGCCCCCGGGAGCGACGATCGTCCTCCTCGCCATCGCGGCCTTCATCGCCCTGACCGCGCTGGCGGTGCCGCTGGCGAAAGTGCGTGCGCGCCGGGCCGCGACGGGCGCGGGAGCGGGCGTGGCCAGCGCCGATTGCGCGCTGGAACTGCCGGGTACGCGCTCCCCCGGTGACGACGTCAGGGTCTGATGCCGGGCCTGGCAGAATTGGCCCTGACAGGCATGGTGGGGCGAAGCGAGGAGGCACCTGTGGCCACGGCGCCAAGCGGCGGAAACACCGCACCAGTGCGAGGCCGGTCCACCCGGCAGCGTGCCGCGGTTTCGGCGGCGCTGAACGAGGTGGACGAGTTCCGCAGCGCGCAGGAATTGCACGACATGCTCAAACACCGCGGCGACTCCGTGGGCCTGACCACCGTCTACCGCACGCTCCAGTCGCTCGCGGACGCGGGCGAGGTGGATGTGCTGCGGACCAGTGAGGGCGAATCGGTCTACCGCCGTTGCTCCACGGACGACCACCATCACCATCTGGTGTGCCGGCTGTGCGGCAAGGCGGTGGAGGTCGAGGGACCCGCGGTGGAGAGCTGGGCGGAGTCGGTCGCCGCACAGCACGGATTCGTGAATGTGGGGCACACCGTGGAGATCTTCGGGACGTGCTCGGAGTGTGCCTCGGCCTCTTCCTAGGAGTTCCCGTTCCCAGGGGCCCGCGTCAGACGTCTTTCGACGTGCGTTCCGCGCTTGCCTCGGACGACTTGCGTCAGGGCCTTTCGCCCGGCTCCGGCCGGACCGCTGAGCGGGGTACGGCTCGGTGCGGTACCCCGGCAGGGTCCCGCCAGGATTTTCCTGTGCCGTGTCAGGCGGCGTTCGCCCCGATTGTGGGGCTCTGTTCCGGTGCGCTACTGCTCTGGGGCGGGGATGATGCCGCGCTCGGTGAAGACCCTCTTGGCGACGAAGGTGGCGTTGAGGGCCTTGGGCATGCCGCAGTAGTTCTCCGGAAGAGTCATTCCCGGGAGGGCGGCCCCTCGGAACCCCTGGCTTCACGGGCCGCGACCAGGTTTGCCGCCACGATCCGGGTGGTCGGGTGGCTGTCGCCCAGGACCCGCACCGCGTCGATCAGGGTGCGCTCGAACAGCGGGACGGCCCGGTCCAGGTCCCCCGCCGCCTTATACGCGCCGGCGAGGTTGTTGCGGGAGGTGAACGTGTGCGGGTGGTCCTCGCCCAGCACCCGCACCCGATCGGCCAGGGTCCGCTCGAACAGCGGGACGGCCCGGTCCAGGTCCCCCGCCGACTCGTACGCGTAGGCGAGGTTGTTGCGGGAGATGAGGGTGTCGGGGTGATCGTCGCCCAGCACCCGCACCCGGTCGGCCAGGGCCCGCTCGAACAGCGGGATCGCCCGGCCCAGATCCCCCGCCGCCTCATACGCGTAGGCGAGGTTGCTGCGGGAAGCGAACATGTGCGGGTGGTCCTCACCCAGCACCCGCACCACGTCCGTCAGGGTCCGCTCATACAGCGGGATCGCGCGGCCAAGATCCCCTGCCGCCACATAGGCGGAGGCGAGGTTGCTGCGGGCGGAGAGCGTATGCGGGTGGTCCTCGCCCAGCACCCGCACCACGTCCGTCAGGGTCCGCTCGTGCAGCGGGATCGCCCGGCCCAGATCCCCCGCCGCCTCATACGCGCCGGCGAGATTGCTGCGGGAGTCGAGCGTATCGGGGTGGTCGTCACCCAGCACCCGCACCCGATCGGCCAGGATCCGCTCGTGCAGCGGGATCGCCCGGCCCAGATCCCCCGCCGCCTCATACGCGCCGGCGAGGTTGCTGCGGGAGATGAGCGTATGCGGATGGTCCTCGCCCAGCACCCGCACCATGTCCGTCAGGGTCCGCTCATACAGCGGGATCGCGCGGCCGAGATCCCCCGCCAACTGGTAGGCGTAGGCGAGGTTGTTGCGGGAAGCGAGCGTATGCGGGTGGTCGTCACCCAGCACCCGCACCCGATCGGCCAGGGTCCGCTCGTGCAGCGGGATCGCCCGGCCCAGATCCCCCGCCGCCTCATACGCGCCAGCGAGGTTGTTGCGGGACGTGAGCGTGTCGGGGTGGTCGTCACCCAGGACCCGCACCGCGCCGGCCAGGGCGCGTTCGAGGTGCGCGGTGGCGTGGCGGGTCTGGCCCTGGTCGTTGAGGAAGACCCCGGTTTGGTTGAGCAGGGCGGCTGTGGCGAGGGTGTCAGTGGTGGGGCATGCGTGGTGGGTGAGGGTGTCGATGTGGGGGAGCAGGGTGCGCCAGGCGGGCCAGGTTACGGGGTCGTGCCGCCGGGCGGGGAGGGCCCGGTGCAGGAGGGCGGTGGCGTAGTGGAGGGCCTGGGTGATGTCGTCGGGTTGGGGGGGGGGGCCGGGGGGGGGGGGGGGCCGGGGGGGGGGGGGGGGGGGGGTTGGGGGGGGGGGGGGGGTTGGGGGGGGGGGGGGGGGGGGGGGGGGGGGGGGGGGGGGGTACGGGCGACGGCCTGGACGAGCCGGTGCACGGTCAGGCCGTCGGCGTGTGCGGTGATCATGCTGTAGGCGGCCAGGCGGCGTACCGCACGCTGGACGGCCGGGGGCGTGCCGAGGGGGTCGAGGAGGGTGCGGGGGATGTCGTGGGGGGCGTAGCGGGCGAGGATCCGCAGGATCTGACCGGCGAGGGGGGTGTCGGTGAGTCGGTCGAGGGTGATGCGCCAGATCCGGGCGATGGTCCGTTCGCTGTCGTGTCCTTCCCCTGCCTCGCGGTACATCTCGCCGGGGTGGTCGGCGAGCAGGCGCAGGTAGGCGCGGGGGCTCAGGGCGGCCTCGGCCATGTAGGCGGCGGCCTGTTCGACGGCCAGCGGCAGGTGCCCGAGTTCGTCGCACAGCTGTGCCGCGCCGTCCAGGTCGGGGGTGCGGCCGGTGCGGGTGAGGATGCGGGTGAGGAGGTCGAGGGCCTCGGCGGGGGTGAGGACGTCGAGGGGGATGGGGGTGGCGGTGTCGTGCCAGCCGGAGGAGCGGCGGCTGGTGATGAGGATGCGGCCGGTGGTGGCGCGGGCCAGCAGCGACGCGATGTGCTCGGGGGTGTCGACGTTGTCCAGGACGAGCAGCCATCCGTGGTGGGTGGCGAGCCACTGCACGGCCCGCTCGGTGAGCTGGTCCTGGGGCAGCTGGGCGAGGGCCGGTTGCAGAGCGGTGGCCAGACCCGCCAGACCCGCGTCCAGATCGTCACCGGTGTCGGCGGTGATCCACCACACCGGGTTGTTCCTGCCCGCGCGGGTGGCCGCCCAGTAGGCGGCCAGGGCGCTCTTGCCGACCCCGCCCAGCCCGTGCAGGGCCTGCACCACCGCCGCCCCCGCACCGTCCAGCGCCGCGTCCAGCAGCCCCAGCTCCCGCACGCGCCCCACGAACACGGCGTGACGGGCGGGCAGGTTCACCAGCCCCGGTGGTGCGTCCACCTCGGCCGGCGGGCGCAGTTCCCCCGGCGACACCTGCACAATCGTCGCGTTGTCCCCGCTGCTCGCGACCCCTGTGAACGGGCCGCCCCGGGTGTCGACCGCGATCGACCGCACGCCCGACGCGACCGTCATGCCCGGCGGGGGTAAGGGCTCGTCCCGGGGCTGCGCGGGCTTCCTCCCGAACGGCGACTTCACGGCCGGGGACCGCCGTTCAGATGGTCACCGGTGCCGGCGCCGCCCGCGTCGTCGATCAGCGACCGCAGCTCCCACACCCCGCACACCACCGCCGGCACCGCGAACGCCACCACCGTCACCACACCCGCCACCGGCCGGCGCACCCCACGCCCCATCAACCCCACCCCCGAAGTCCAGACCTGACGCCGGTCACCACCCTGGCAGGCAGCACCCCGCCCGGTAAGACGAACAGCGCGGGCACAACGTTTCCGAGCAGCCGGAACCGGGTCTGCCCCGCGCCCCCGGGGAGGGGGCTCCGACCAGACTTGATCTTGAGAGTGAGTGAGTAAGTGAGTGGTGGGGGCAGGCTGCCGCCCGGCCTGTCCGACGGACCCTAGACCCGCTCCAGATGCTGGTCCAGCAGGGCCCGCAGCCGGTCCACGTCCGCGGGCCTCCGTGTGCCCCGCTTCGGCAGTACGGTGAGGCCGACCGCGTTCTTGTCGGCGCTCAGCAGCACGAACAGCTCGTCGGTCTCGGTGTAGCGCGTCACGATGTCCCAGCTGACGGTGGTCGGCTTCGCCGACCCTCCCGAGGTGGTCTTGGCACCCGATCTGGACACCACGGTGCGCAGCTCGCCGTGCGGCGCGTTCAGCTTCAGGAGCTGCCGGGCCGAGAGCTGCGGCAGGAACAGGGTGAGCAGGATGAGGATCAGGCTCGCGACCAGCATCAGCAGAACGACGGTGTCGGTCACGGCGGCCCCGTCCAGCAGCCGGACCACGACGAAACTGAGACCGAGGGCCGCCATGATCGGCGAGCCGATGAGCTGTCTGCGGCCCGCGGGCGTCTTTCTGCGCTGCATACGGACCGCCTCCGCCATCTCCGCGACGGTCAGCCGGTAGTTCAACTGCACGGACTTCTCGGTCGTGTGTTCCCCAGCCATGCCGCGCAGCGTACCGGCAGCGGGGTCAGCGGGCGGGCGGAACGGCGACCTCGTTCGGCAGGGCTCCCCCGAACCGCCGGTCACGCTGGGCGTACTCCAGACAGGCCCGCCACAGATCGCGGCGGTCGAAGTCGGGCCACAGCACATCCTGGAAGACCATTTCCGCGTACGCGCTCTGCCAGAGCAGGTAGTTGGAGGTGCGCTGCTCACCGCTCGGACGCAGGAAGAGGTCCACATCCGGCATGTCCGGGTAGTACATGTACTTCCGGAACGTCTTCTCGGTGACCTTGGACGGGTCGAGGCGGCCCGCCGCCACCTCCCGCGCGATGTTCTGGGCGGCGTCGGCGATTTCGGCCCGGCCGCCGTAGTTGACACAGAAGTAGAGCGTCATGGCGTCGTTGCCGGTGGTCTGCTCCTGGGCGACCTGGAGTTCCTGGACGACCGACTTCCACATCTTCGGCATCCGGCCGACCCAGCGGATCCGGATGCCGAGTTCGTCCATCTCGTCGCGGCGGCGGCGGATGACGTCCCGGTTGAAGTTCATCAGGAAGCGCACCTCGTCGGGCGAGCGCTTCCAGTTCTCGGTGGAGAAGGCATAGAGGGAGAGGTTCTTGACGCCGATCTCCAGGCAGCCCTTGAGCACATCGAGGACGACACCCTCGCCGATCTTGTGCCCCTCGGTGCGGGGCAGTCCGCGCTCCTTGGCCCAGCGGCCGTTGCCGTCCATGACGCACGCCACATGGTTCGGGACCAGTTCCGCCGGGATCTTCGGCGGCCGGGCGCCGGAGGGGTGCGGCTCGGGGACCTTGTACTCGCGGCGGGACCGGCCCAGGATTCCGCGTCGTGCCATGCGGTTCACATCTCCTATGTCAGCTTCGAGCTGCTTCTTCTTCTCTACTACTTCTCTACGTACCGGAGTGAGCGCAGACCGCGCTCCAGATGCCAGTGCAGATACGCGGACACCAGCCCACTGCCCTCCCTGACGTGACGCGCCTCGCAGGCGTCCGCCGCGGGCCAGTCGCCGGTCAGCAGCGCGCTGAGCAGCCCGACGGCCTCCGCCGAGGGTACGACGCTTCCCGGGACCCGGCAGTCACCGCATATGACACCGCCCGCGGCGACGGAGAAGAACCGGTTGGGCCCCTGGAGGCCGCACTTCGCGCAGTCGTCGAAGCTGGGGGCGTAGCCGTTGACCGCCAGGGAGCGCAGCAGGAACGCGTCCAGGATGAGGTGCGGGGGGTGCTCACCCCGGGCGAGGGAGCGCAGTCCGCCGACGAGCAGCAGATACTGCTGGACCGCCGGCTCGCCCTCGTGGTCGGTGAACCGCTCGGCGGTCTCCAGCATCGCGGTGCCGGCGGTGTAGCGGGCGTAGTCGGCGACGATCGCGCCACCGTACGGAGCGATGGTCTCGCTCTGTGTGCACAGCGGCAGCCCCCGCCCGATCAGCTCACTGCCCCGGGCGAAGAACTGCACATCGACATGCGAGAACGGCTCCAGCCGCGCCCCGAACTTCGACTTGGTCCGCCGCACCCCGCGCGCGACGGCCCGCACCCGCCCGTGCCCCCGGGTGAGCAGCGTGATGATGCGGTCGGCCTCGCCGAGCTTCTGGGTGCGCAGGACGACCCCGTCGTCACGGAACAAGCTCATGGCCCCATTGTCCCGTACGCCCGGCCCGGGGCCGTACGGCCCAGAGCCCCCCGGCCGGGAGCGTCAGCGGGCGCCTGGTCGGAGGCGGGTGAGGTCGCGGACGAGGGTGAAGAGGGTGAGGGAGAGCGGGACACCGCCGAGGACGACCCAGAGGGGCGAGGCGCCCGACTGATACTCCCGGATTCCGGCGGTGAGCAGCAGCAGGGCGGCGAGGAAACACAACGCCGAGATCAATGTGCTGATGCGGTCGTTCATACGCACATCATCGACCACAACCGCACGCGCGGTCAGGGAGATCCGGGGGTTTCCGCGCGGACGGCCGCCAGGTCCGTGAGGACCTCGTCACACCAGTCGGGGGACAGCCGGGCGTGCAGTACGGCCATCCCTCCGGCGACCAGCGGGTATCGGACGAACCGTCGCAGCGCTTCGGCCCCGTTGTACCGGGCCCCCGGCCCCGGAGGTCGTCCAGGGTGATATCCGTCTCCTCGCGATGGGAATCGACCGTGAACGCGGCGGCACAGCGGCGACGCCACCAGGTCCGGGCAGAACGTGACCCCCAACTCCCCCTCCGCCTCCGCTATCTCCTCCTTGCTCGGGGGTGGCCGGAACGCCCGGAGCGTCTCCGGCGCGTGCTCGGCGAGCCAGGCGTCGATGCGCGCCCAGGACGTCTCGACCGGGGGCGGCTGAACCGGATCTTCTCGGTTGATGACCATGCTCAAAACCGTAGCCGCCACCACTGACAACGCCCCGGCCCGCCCGCACCCCACACCCTGCCCCCGGCCTCCCTTCCCCCATCCCGCCGCAGCTCCAGGTGAGAATGCAGGGGTGAATTCCCCATTCCGTCAACGCGTGCGGCATGGGGAATCCGGTGCGGCATTCTCGAAGGGCACGCCGGGAAAGCACGGCGGCCCCATCCGAGTACTGGACCTGATTCCACGGAACGACTCCGCTTTCCGGCGCCCCATGGAGTACTGACGAATCGACCGACCGGTCAGCCAATATGACTTGTCCGTTCGATCGGGCCCTGTGCGGCCCTACCCGTGGCCGGCCTCAGAGCACCTCGCCCCGGCTGCGGGCATTCGTATACGCGTTCACCGCGCTGATCCGCTCGGCGGAAGAAGCGACGCGTACGCCGTCCAGCGCACAGTCCCACTCCCGCCCACCGCCGGGCGGCCTCAGCTGGACATACGGCCCCTCATAGCCCATGACAAGACCCACCCGCCCCGTACCGATGTCCACGGCGTACGAGCCGACCGGCGCGGCCGTCACCGTGGGCCTCCGTTTTCCTCCCGGCGCAGGGCCGCCGCGAGGCGTCGGACCACGTCGACGGTGACGCGCCCCAGCTCAATCAGCGGGCAGGGCCGCTCCCGCGCGTAGGAGTCGGCCTCCACCCGCACGGACGGGAGAACGATTCCGGTTTGGTCCAGCGCGATAACCAATTCCCGCACGGCAACCTCCGCGTCACTCATACATTCCCGCGAGTGGCGCACTTCCTTGTTCGGCATGGGTTCCTTTCCTGGCCGAGTCCTGGCCCACGTCCTGACCGAGCGAATTTCACGCTTCGTATTGCGACAGTGACAGGAAAGCCGCTACCTTCGCCAGGGGCTGCCGCCCTACAACGCATCGGCAGCGAAAAGGAGTTGAGCTATGGCCAAAGGTCAGCAGCAGGCCGCGTGGGAGTTCTTCGGCGCGGAGCTGAAACGGCGGAGAGAGGAGGCGAAGCTGACTCAGGCGGAGGTGGGGATGGCCGTTTTCGTGTCCGGCGGCTACATCGGCCAGTTCGAGCAGGCGATCCGCAAGCCCCAGTTGGACGTGGCGCAGCGGCTCGACGGGTTACTACAAACCGGAGGTTTTTTCGAGCGGATGTGCCGGAAGCTGATCGATAGCTCTCCGTACGCCAGTTACTTCGTGGCGGCGGCCGAACTGGAGGCCATGGCCACCCGCATCTACGACTTCGAGCCAGCCCTGGTTCCTGGCCTGATGCAGACTCCTGCATACGCCAAGGCTGTGACCCTTGCGGACAACCCGTTCGCCGACGATCAGCAGATCGAAGACAAGGTCGTAGGACGCATGGAGCGGGCACGCCTGCTGAAGGGGAAGGCAAGCCCGGAGTACTGGGCAATCCTGCATGAGCAGGTGCTGCGCATTCCGGTGGGTGGTCATTCGGCCATGGCCGAGCAACTCGACCACCTCGCAGACCTCGTCCGGAGCCGAAGGACACTGCTCCAGGTCATCCCTCATAGCGGTGGGGCTCACACGCTCATGGGGAAGACCTTCACTCTCATGGAGTTCGAGGACACGCCCCCAACCGTCTATACAGAAGCTGTGTATTCCGGGAATCTGCTGGACGATCCGGCTGTGGTGAAGCGTGCACAGCGGGCATACGATCTGCTCAGGGCCGCCGCACTCTCCCCCGAGGCGTCCCTCGATCTGATCGAGTCGGCAGCAGAGGACCACAGACGATGCGCGAGTACGACCTGAGCGCTGCTCAGTGGCGTAAGAGCAGCTACAGCGACGGCAACGGCGGCCAGTGCGTCGAGGTCGGTTACGACTTCCCCGGCGCAGCCGCCTGGCGCAAGAGCACGTACAGCGACACCAACGGCGGCAACTGCGTCGAGGTGCTCGACAACCTCCCCGGCGTCGTTCCCGTCCGCGACAGCAAGACCCCCGCTGGACCCGTGCTCGTCATATCCGCGCCCGCCTGGCGGGCGCTGGTGGACGAGTTGCGGAGCTGAAGGACCGGACTGGGCCGTGCCACAAGCACGGCCCACGTCCACGTTTCATGTTCATGTTCATGTTCCATGCACAACGCCAGACGGTCGACAGTCACCCGTTCG
>NZ_JBSGUP010000170.1:0-13323 GCF_053607985.1 Streptomyces sp. NPDC055078 | reverse complement strand
GAATACAGACAGCCAAGCATCTAATGAATTGCAATTTTTTGCAATTCATGGACATGCGAAAACTGTCCTGGGGTCAGTAAGGGTTCCCTTCGTTGTACCGGCGGACCGCCCAGTCGTCGTCGGGGCCCCAGTAGCCGCCGTCGACGGACGGGTCGTACTCCTGACGCCCGTATCCGGGCGGGCCGTACCCGGAAAGATCCTGTCCCGGCACACCGGGGTCCTGGGCCGGGACGCCCTGGGGCCCGGTGCCCTGGACGGGGACGCCCTGGGGCGGGGTGCCGTCCGGACCGTACCCCTGCGGTGTCTGCTGCTGCATGTACTGCTGGGGGTAGGGCTGCTGGGGCTGCTGCTGTACGGGGCCCTGGCCGTGCGCCGGGTGGGGCAGATGCACCTGGGACTGCTGCATGTACTGCTGCTGCTGTGCCGCGCGCTTGTACACCTGTCCGCCCATACCGCTCTGGTACTGGTGCTGCTGCGCGTGCTGGTGCTGGCGTGCGTAGGGGCTCCCGGGCTGCAGGTGGCCGTGTGTGTAACCCTGGGCCGTCAGATACGGGACCGGGTCCGGCTCCGGAACGTACGGCCGTGCCGGCTCGGGCCCGGACGGTGTGAGGACCTGCTCCTCGACCTCGGCCGGCGACTCCACAGCCTCCACCGCCTCGGTCGCCTCGGCCGTTTCGGGCCGGTCACCGGGGAGGAGGATCTCGACGTGCTCGGTACCGGCCTTGCGGCGCTGCTCGCCCCACTCCTCGATCTGGGCGCTGCACGCCATGTCGAGGTGGGAGATGCCCCGGGCGTCGATCTGGACGCGGGCCTTGTCGGAGATGGACTCCATGGCGTCGATCAGTTTGGCGAGGCGGAGGAAGGTGGCGTTGCCGCGCAGCTCCAGCTTCCCGAAGTCGCCCTCGGTGGTCTTGTGGATGGTCATGGTGGACATCCGCAGCACGGTGAGGACGATCGCGACGGCCAGCCCGGCGAGCACGCCTTCGAGAAGGTTGGCGATCACGATGGCCAGCGTGGTGATGATCATGACGATGCCCTCGCCACGATCGGCCTTCCACATCTGGGTGAAGGCGGGTGGGTTGAAGAGCTTCCAGCCGGAGTGGAGCAGGATGCCGGCGAGTACGGTGACGGGGATGAGGCCGAGCAGTCCGGGGAGCAGCAGGCCGAAGCCGAGCAGCCAGGCGCCGTGCAGGATGCGGGAGATCTTCGTCTTGCCGCCCGCCTGGACATTGACCGCGCTGCGGACGATGACGGCCGTCATGGGCAGGGCCCCGAGCACACCGCACACCGTGTTGCCGACGCCCTGGGAGAACAGTTCCTTGTTGTACTCGGTCCGGGCCCCGGTGTGCATCCGGTCCACGGCGGCGGCGCTGAACAGGCTCTCCGCCGAGGCGATGATGGTGAAGGTGACGATCATCATCAGGACGGCCGGGTCGAGGAGACCGCCGAGGTCGGAGGGGCCCACCGGGTTGATCGCGCCCAGCAGGTCCTCGACGACGACCTTGTTCACATCGAAGCCGGGCAGCGAGGCCACGATCGAGCCCAGCATCACCGCCACCAGCGGGGCGGGGATCTTGCCCACCGGGTCGGGGACCTTCTTCCACAGGAAGCAGAGCACCACGGTCAGGCCGCCGAGGATCAGCGCGGCGCCCTTCTGCTTGTCCCCCAGCACCGACTGGGCCAGATCGGGCAGTCCGCCGAGGTTCTTCAGGGCGGTGCCGAGCTGCTTGGAGTCCACCAGGGCGTAGGTCTGGCTCAGGATCAGCGGGAGGCCGATACCGGCGAGCATGCCCTGGACGACGGAGAGGGAGATCGACTGGAACAGCCGCCCCATCTTCAGCATCCCGAGACCCATCTGCAGGATGCCGGAGATGAGGACGACGGGTCCCAGGAGTTCCACTCCGTGTTCGGTGGTGAACTCCAGTACCAGGACGGCGAGTCCGGCGGCGGGTCCGGAGACCTGGAACGTACTGCCGGGGAGGAAGCCGACGATCAGACCGCCGACGATCCCGGAGATGATCCCGAGCGACACCGAGACTCCCGATGCCGCCGCGACCCCGATGCACAGGGGCAGCGCCACCAGGAAGACGACGACCGAGGCCACGAAGTCGGTGCCGATGGAACCGGAGAGGGAGGGGGACGCGGCGGATTTGGCCGGTGGGCCGCCGCCGCTCCGTTTCGCGTGCCGGCCCGCACCGGGACGAGTTCGTTCAGTTGACACAGTGTTCCTTTCACCGCATCCGGGCCGGCCGGGGAGCAAGGGGGTGCCCGTGTCCGGCGAGCCGATGCGTATGGGGGGAGAAACGGGCCCGGGTGCACTGCCGCCGGGGGCTCGGCGAGGTCGGCGGAGCCAGGAACTCCCGGCCGTACCGGCTCGGCGTACCGTGCCGGTGGAACGGGCGGGATCGCCCGGTGACCGGAGCCCATGGGACTCTTCGAGGTCCCCGGGGTCCGGTCCGGCGGTGCGGGCGGCGAGCGCAGAGCCCTAAGGGGCCACGCGGTGCCAGAAGTCACGTGCGCTGACCATCGGCCGCTTCATCTTCACGCTCCTCGCAGAGCCGGCGGGCGAAGGCCGACACGGAGTGACACCCGGGGATGTCCTGCGCCCGGAAGCATGCGCCCACGCCATGAGCCGCCCGTGAGATCGCTATGAGAGATCTCTCATGGGCGGGCGCGCCCCGGGCGTGCCGCGCGGATCGCGCGGGAGGCCGCCACGGTCGCTGTGACCAGCGGCACCGTCCGGCCCCCACAGGCCCCGGCCGCCGTGCGGACGCTCCGAGCTGTGGTGCTCCCCGGCCGGGCCCTCGGCGTACGGGAGCGGGCCCCGCGGCGTACGGGAGCGGGCCTCGGCGGGCCGGAGAGAAGCGGTGGAACGGGGCGGACAACAGCCCGAATTGTGCGGTCGACACGACCAACTGGTGGGACTACTCTCGGACTTGGTCTAGACCGCAGGGCGTCGCCGATGGCTCCCCACCAGCCCGCGACCGCCCCCACCCCCACAGGAGCGAAGCATGCGCGGAAAGCTCACCTCGTCATTGATCGGCCTCGGCATCGTCGGCGCCTCCCTGTTCGCCACCGCGGGCAGCGCGCAGAGCCACGGCTATGTCGACTCCCCCATCAGCCGGTCACAGCTCTGCGGCAACGGCACCGTGCAGGACTGCGGCCAGATCGAGTGGGAGTCCTGGAGCGTCGAAGGGCCCAAGGGCTTCCCGCAGCGGGGCCCCGCCGACGGCACGCTCTGCTCGGGCGGCAACGGCCGCTTCGCCGAACTGGACGACCCGCGCGGCGGTAGCTGGCCCACCACACAGGTCGGCGCCGGGCAGAGCCACACCTTCACCTGGCGCATGGTCGCCCGGCACGCCACGACCGACTTCCGCTACTACATCACCAAGGACGGCTACGACCCCACCAAGCCGCTGACGCGTGGTGACCTGGAGCCGCAGCCGTTCCTGACCGTGCCCTTCGGTGACCGCCAGCCGGACTTCACCGTGTCCCACTCGGGTGTGCTGCCCAACAAGTCCGGCAGGCATCTGATCCTCGGTGTCTGGACGGTCGCGGACACCGACAACGCCTTCTACGCGTGCTCCGACGTCACGTTCTGACGCCCACCAGGACCCCGTGTGCCAGCACACGGCCGCACAGCGATTCGCGTACTTCCCCACGCGTAGTCGACCATCCAGCCGTACGGATCCGTACGGCTGGATGGGTGTGGTGTGTCCGGTGTTCCCGGTGTGTCCACGGCCACGGGCACGGGCGCGCGGCCTACTCTCATCAGGCTCTTCGGGCGGGCCTTTCGGGCGACCCTCAGGCCCTTCCGGCGCTTCCGCGCCCCTCAGACCTTTCGCGCGACGCCGACGTACAGCGGCACGCCGTCGTCGTCACCGCCCGCGCCACCCGGTTCCGGATGCCAGTCGCCGACCAGCCGCAGCCCGGGATCGACCGGTTCGAGCCCCTCGAAGAAGGCACTGACCTCGGCCAGCGAACGCGGCCTCAGCGGCACCCCGTTGCGGTGGTAGATGTCCACGATGCGCTCCATGGTCACGCGGTCGACGTCGGCCGTGCCATGGGAGAGCACCAGCAGGCTGCCGGGCGCCAGGGGTTCGATGAGCCTGCGCACCAGCCCGCCCGGATCGTCCGCGTCGGGGATGAAGTGCAGCAGCGCCACCAGCGAGAGGGCGATCGGCCGGTCGAAGTCGAGCACGGAACGCGCGCCTTCGACGATGGCGTCGGGGTCCCGGACATCGGCCTGGACGTACTCGGTCCGGCCCTCGGCGCTGCTCCGCAGCAGCGCCTCGGCGTGCCGGAGCACAATGGGGTCGTTGTCCACATACACCACCCGTACGTCGGGCGATACGGACTGGGCGATCTGATGGAGGTTGGGTTCGGTGGGGATGCCGGTCCCCACGTCCAGGAACTGGCGGACGCCCTGCCGGGCGAGCCGCCGGACGGCCCGGTGCATGAACCGGCGGTTGGCCCGCGCTCCGGCGCGTGCCTGCGGATAGAACGAGAGCACCTGCTCGGCCGCGGCGACATCGACGGGGTAGTGGTCCTTGCCCTGAAGAAAGTAGTCGTACAGCCGGGCGGGATGGGGCTTGCTGGTGTCGATCAGTCCGGAGTCGTCGGCGCTGTCAGAACTGTGAGAGCTGTGAGAGCTGTGAGATTTGTCGGTGCTATCGGTGCTATCGGAGTCAGTCGTCACGTCGTCCGTCACGGTGATCGTCCTCCCTCGGTCGGTGGGGGCCCGGCGTGCTCCGCCGGCCGGTCGGGTGCGGTACGGGACGGGTCAGGGGATCAGGAAGTCGGCGTCGCCGTTCTTGACTCCCTGGATGAACGCGGACATCTCCTGTGACGTATAGACCAGGGCCGGACCGTCGGGATCGGTGGACTGGCGCAGCGCTATGCGCCCGTCCGACAGCTTCTTCGCCTCCACACAGGAGGCACCATTGGGGCCGCTCCATGGCTTGCGCCACTCCTGGTCGCCCAGTTCGAAGCCGGCATGGTGGATACGCCTGGTCATTCCATCTCCTTGCGGATGCCCCACAGGACATCTCTGGTCTTCCTCGGTGGTGTCGCCTTCACGATCATCTGGTCGAGGACTTCCCGGTAGACACCGATCTCCGCGGTGCCCTCGATGTAGGCGGAGCGGGTCAGGCTCTCGCAGTACAGAACATCGGGGAAGTCGTAGCCGTCGAACCTGAAGAGTGCGAAGGGGCCGTACGCGCCCGGATGCGCGCCGGAGCGGAACTCGGTGATCTGGAGGGCGACGTTCGGCAGTTCGCACGCCTCCATGAGCCGGTCGAGCTGTCCCCGCATGACCCGGGAACCGCCGACCGGACGCCGCAAAACCGTTTCATCCATGACGACCCACAGCCGGGGGGCGTCCTGGCGGGTGAGCACGAGCTGTCGTTCCCGGCGCAGACCGACCCGGCGGTCCAGCTCCTCCCGCTCGACCCGGGGGAACCCGAGCCGCAGCACGGACCGGGCGTACTCCTCGGTCTGGAGGAGGCCGGGCACGAAGTGCGGTTCGTACGTCCGGATCTGCGCGGCCGAAGCCTCCAGGCTGACGTAGAGGCTGAAGATGTCCGGCAGCACATCGCGGTACCGCTGCCACCAGCCGGAGGTATTGGCCTTCTCGCTCAGATCGAGGAAGTCACGTTTCTCCGACCCGCCGACCCCGTACAGATCGAGCAGCGCCGACACGGTCACATAGCGCAGCGCGACCTCGGCCCGCTCCATCCGCGTCACCGTGGTGTGGGCCTGGCGCAGCTGCCGGCCCACCTCCATGGCGGTCATCCCCGCGGCCTTGCGCAGATTCTGCAGCCTTCTGCCCAGTACCAGTTGGAGCACCGTGGGTGCGGACCGCGCCTCACTCACGACCACAACCCCCTGTCTCCGACTGATTGTTGGGACGCAGTGTGCCATGAGCAGGACGCAGTGCACAGAACAGGAGTTCAACAACGCACAGTGCACAGTGATACTTGCCAACGATGCTACGGACGCTCATAGTTACGGAAGTGACTCAACTCACTCAAGTACGGTCCGAAAAGGCCAACGAGCCGTGTGTGCGGGCTTGTTGACGCCTCGGCCGAGCGGGCGCAGCCATCGCCCGCCGCGGATCGGCGGGGGTGGGTGAGACACCCGCAGCAGGGGCGCATCCGTGATCCACAGGGAGGGCGCCCCCGGTCCGGCAGCGCCCACCGTGAGGAATCGCCCGTGACTCTCTTCGCCACCCGCTCCGCCGGACGCACCGACCAGCGCTCCGGTACCGACCGAAGCTGTCTCTTCGAACTCCCGGCGCTGGGCCGCTCGGTGACCGTCGCGCGCCGTATCGTCCGCAGCTATCTCGACGGGTACGCGCGCAGTGAGGACCTCCGGGAGTCGGCCGCCCTGGTGATCAGCGAGCTGGTCACCAACGCGGTGCGCCATACCGGAGGTCTCCTGGTCACCTGCTGCGTCCAACTGGAGGCGCGCGCGGTGCGCATCGAGGTCGAGGACCAGGGCAGCGTGGGGGCGCACATCAGACCCCATGTCGCGGCTGCCGACGAGGCGCGCGGGCGGGGGCTGTATCTGGTGGAGGCGGTCGCGAAGGACTGGGGGGTGCGCAGTCGCGGCGATGGGGCCGGGAGTGTCGTCTGGGCGCTTTTAGACGATTCCGACGACCAGTGAACGACACAACCGAACCGACCGACGGGCACGACCGGCACGACCGAACCGACCGCGCCCCGCTGAACGGGACCCCCTGAAGACGACTCCCCCGAACATGACCTTCTGACCGTGGACTGTGAACGCGGCTTTCTGAACCCGGCCTGCTGAGCGCACACGCCGAACGCGGCTTCCCACACCACAGCCCCCGCGCACCGCACCTGAACGCCATCCCCGCCCCGGGCACCGCCCGGGGCGGTTCTCGGTGTGCTCCCGGGACCAACTCCCGGACGCACGCGCCGACTTCAGGAGCGTCCACGTACCGGCGCGGACCCGGCATCGGCCGCCGGTCCCCGGCAGGCGGCTCCCGGTCCGTGGTTACTCACCGTCCCCGCGCACTCAGCGCTGAGCACACAGTGAGACGAAGAACACGCCCAACGACCGTCACAGAACTCCCAACAGGACCACACACCTCGCTCACCTTCGATGGAATCCCACCAACACCACGAGTCTCAGTGACCGTAGAAGTCACACCGACCACAAAGGAGACCGTGCGCCTCGCATCGTCATGACCGGGGCACATCCATGCCATCAAGCGGGAGGCTGCCTACGCACCACAACCGAAGCACACCGCGCGCCTTCTGATCCAAGGTCACGCGCTCTGCTTCATCGTCGACCCCTGCCGCGGTCGACACCTCTCGCGCACATCCGCATCACAGCAGAAAGACCACTACCGCCATGAACATCACCGTTCTCGGACAGGGTTACGTCGGGCTTCCGTTGGCCATGCGCGCGGCCGAAGCCGGGCATCACGTCACCGGTTATGAGCCGGACCCCTCACGATTCTCTCATCTTAGCGCCGGGAAGTCCTACGTCGAGGACATACCCTCCACTCGGCTCCGCGACGCCCTCGCCGCCTGCACCTACCGGGTCAGGCAGGACTCCCCCGGCCTCAAGGGCTTCGACGTCGCCGTCATCACGGTCCCCACCCCTCTCACCAACCGCGCGCCCGACCTGACCTGCGTCCGTGACGCGGCCCGCACCCTCGCCCGCTACGTCGAGCCCGGTTCCACCGTGATCCTGGAGTCGACGACCTACCCGGGCACCACCCGCGATGTGCTCGTCCCCCTCCTCGAAGAGGGCTCCGGTCTCACGGCCGGCGTCGACTTCCATGTCGGCTTCAGCCCGGAGCGCATCGACCCGGGCAACACGACCTGGCGGTTCGAGAACACGCCCAAGATCGTCTCCGGTCTCACGGCCGGCTGCCTCACCCGGGTCAAGGCGTTCTACGACACCCTGGTCGAGGAGACCGTGCCCGCCCGGGGGCTGGAGGAGGCCGAGCTGTCCAAGGTCTTCGAGAACACCTTCCGGCACGTCAACATCGCCCTGGTCAACGAGCTGGGCAAACTCGGGCATCTGCTCGGCATCGACGTCGGCGACGCGCTCGACTGCGCGGCCACCAAGCCCTTCGGGTTCATGCGCTTCACCCCCGGGCCCGGGGTCGGCGGACACTGCCTGCCCATCGACCCGGTGTATCTCTCCCACCACGTACGGCAGCAGCTCGGCGAGACCTTCCGGTTCGTGGAACTCGCGCAGGAAGTGAACGAGCGCCAGCCCGCCTATGTGGTCGACCGGCTGCAGAGCGCCCTGAACCGGAGCGGCAAGTGCCTCAAGGGCGCGCGCCTCCTGGCCCTGGGGCTGACGTACAAGGCCGGTACGTCCGACACCCGGGAGTCCCCCGCCCGCAGTGTGGTCGAACTGCTCACCGCCAAGGGCGCGCACTGCACGGTGGTCGACCCCCATGTCGCCGGCCACCCGGGCGTCCAGCACCTCAAGACGGCCACCGCACTGGACCTCGCCACAGCGGACGCGGTCCTGGTCCTGACCGATCATCCCGAGTTCGACTTCGAGGCCGTGCACGAGAACGCCTCGTATGTCCTCGACACCCGCCGGGTGGTGCCCGCCGGAGCCCATGTGGAGCAGCTCTGAGCCGCCCACCGGGGCCGGCCGGCCCCTGCCGGCGATGTCCACCGAAGAACCCCGAAGAAGCACGAAAAAGACCGCAGCAGACCGCAGAAGCCCGCAGCAGAATGAGGAATCCGTGTCAGAGAACTCACAGCTCGCCCGCACCGGCTCGGCCGCCGGAGCCATCGTGGTCGGGGGGACCGTCATCACCGGCTGGTGGCTGCTGGGCATCGCCGCCCTCATCGTGTGTGCCGGGGCCGTGCTGATCCGCTTCAGCTTCCGCCGCGACCGCACCATCGGCGAACGATGACCCCGAGAGCCCTGGCCGCCCATCCGCACCACTCCGGCACCGTCCTCGCCGGAGCCATCGCGCTCACCGCGGCGGCGGCCTGGGCCGCGCAGCACGCCATCTCCGCCACCCACTACGGGGACGCCACCCGGGGCCGGCTGGGTGTGGTGTGGGCGATCACCTTCGTCCTGCTGATGGCCCAGACGGTGATGTACCACCTGGACCGGCCCCACCGGGCCACTCCGCGCATCCTCCGCCAGCTCGCCGATCTGCATGTCGCCGTCCTGGTGCCGGCGTACAACGAGGACGACGGCTATCTGCGGATGGGGCTCCAGTCGCTGCTGGACCAGACCCGGCTGCCGGACAGTGTGCATATCGTCGACGACGGCTCGACCAGTACGGACTACGCCGCCGTACGGCGGTGGTGGCTCGACTCCGCCCGCCGGGCGGGAATCCGGACGACCTGGCAGCGGGTGCCCAACGGCGGCAAGCGCCACGCCCAGGGCCATGGGGTCCTGGCCAGCCCCGAGGCCGATGTCTATGTGACGCTCGACAGCGACAGCTGTCTGGCGCCCAACGCGATCGAGGAGGTCCTCCTGCCGTTCGGCCGGCGGTCGGTCCAGTCGGTGGCCGGGATCGTCCTGGCCACCAACCACCGGGTCAATCTGCTGTCGCGGATCACCGACCTCTGGCTGCTGACGGGGCAGCTCGTGGACCGGTCGGCGCTGTCGACGGTGGGCGCGGTGCTGGTCAACTCCGGTCCACTGGCGGCCTACCGGGCCGAGGTGATCAGGGACAACCTCGACGCGTATCTGAGCGAGACGTTCCGGGGCAAGCCGGTGATGATGTCCGACGACAGCCTGCTCACCCTGTACGCCCTGCTGCGGGGGAAGACGGTCCAGCAGCCCACGGCGGTCGTGTTCTCCGCGATGCCCGAGAAGTTCGGGCATCTGTGCCGGATGTATCTGCGCTGGATGCGCGGTTCGACGATCCGCTCCCTGTGGCGGATGCGCTATCTGCCGGTGACCGGGGTGGCGTACTGGATCCATCTGCTGCGCTGGTTCCAGGTGGCCCTGTCGACCGGTGTGCTGGTGTGGCTGCTGGCGATCGAACCGCTGAAGTACGGCAACAACCCGGACGCGTCGTTCCTGCTGATCCCGTTCTTCATCGGCTGGGCGCAGGGGCTGCGGTATCTGAGCATCATCCGCTCCGACGAACGCATCCGCTCCCGGCTCGTGACGTGGATGCTTATGCCGCTGGCCGTGGTGTTCGCCTGGACGGTGCTGCGTTTCATGCGCTGGTACGGGGCCGCCACCTGCGCCAACACGGGCTGGGGCACCCGGCAGGGCGGTGCGGAGGTCTCGCTGGACCCGGGCGGGCAGTCCGCGCCCGAGGCTCCCGGCGTCCCGGACGCGCAGCCGTTCGGTGAGGCGGAGGCATACGGTCCGGCTGAGCCCTATGGGCCGACCGAGCCGACCGGGCCGTATGACCCGTACGACCCGTACGCGCATCAGGATCCGTACGGACAGCCGCAGCCGTACGAGCAGCCACAGCCCGTGCCGTACGGACAGCAACAGCCGTACGGACAGCCGCAGCCGGTGCCGTACGGGCAACAACAACAGCCGTACGGACAACAGCGACCGGTGGCGTACGGGCAGGAACAAAGCCCGTACGAGCAGCTGCGGCCGGTGCCGCACGGACAGCAACAGCAGGCGTACGACCAGCCGTACGCGTACGCCCAGCCCTATCCGCAGGCACCGCTCGGCGCACCGGCCCGGCTTCTGGAGCCGCGCACCGAGCCGTCCTGGGAGATACACAACCGGTGAATCCGAACCGGGCGGGGCCCGCCCGCTGAGCGCGCCGATCGCCGAACGCCGTCCCGTCCGCCCGGTGTACCCCCCGCCGGGCGGACGGGGCCGCGTTCGACGGCGCGGCTCCGGGCCGGGGCACAACACACGGGCCACGCACCCCGGCCGGGCCGTGGTTCACTCAGGGCCCCGGCAGCCCGCGCGCCGGTTCGGCCGCCGCGCGGTGCCGGCCGGCGCGGCCCGCCACGGCGGGGGCGGCGGGCACGGTCGCCGTCACCACCAGCCCTCCGTCGGGGCGGGGTGCGGCGGTGGCGTCGCCCTTGTGGGTCCGCGCCACCGCGCGCACGATGGAAAGACCCAGTCCGCTGCCCCGGGCGGAGCCGACGCGATCGGTCAGCCGCCGGAAGGGCTCGAAGAGGACGGGGATCTCATGGGCGCTGATGACGGCGCCCGTGTTGGCCACACAGATGTGCGCGCCCGAGGGGCCGACGCCGGTCTCCACCCGGAGCCAGCCGTTCCTGACGTTGTACTTGATGGCGTTGTCGACCAGATTGCGGACGAGTTGTTCCAGCAGGACGGGATCGCCCACGGCGGGCGCCGGGCCGGGCGCGGCCTCGACGGTGATGCCCCGCTCCGCCGCGCCGGGTCCGGCGAGGGTGAGGACGGCCGCCGCGATCTGCCCGAGGTCGACGGGCAGGGCGCCGGTGACGGTGCTCTCGGCGCGGGCCAGGGTCAGCAGTGAGTCGATCAGCCGCTCGTGGCGCTCGTTGACGGCGAGCAGGTTCTCGCCGAGGCGCCGCACCTCGGGGGGCGCGGACGGCCGGGCGACGGCGACCTCGACCAGGGTGCGCCCCACGGCCAGCGGGGTCTTGAGTTCATGCGCGGCGTTCGCGATGAACCGGTCCTGGCCCGCGAACGCCTCGTCCAGCCGGTCCAGCATGCTGTCGAAGGAGTCGGCGAGGCGTTTCACCTCACCCGGCGGCTCGTCCAGGTCGATGCGCTGGTGCAGGGTGCGGCCCGCGATGCGCTCGGCGGTCGAGGTGATACGGCTGAGCGGGCGCAGCAGTCTGCCCGCGACCAGCCAGCCCATGGTGGTGGCGACGACGCCCACCCCGAGGACGGTCATCCCGCCCTTGGCCATGAGGTTGCGCCGCATGGAGTCGAGGATCGCGGCCCGGGACGCCGGGTCGATCAGCACGGGCGCCACCGGCTTCACGGACTCCCGCGGGCCGGCTCCCTGCCGGCCGAGGCCGTCCGGGCCGTCCGTCCCGGCCTCCGACTGCGGGGGTTTCGACGGCTTTCCGGCGGGGGCGGGCACATCCGTGGGGCGGGCCGGTGTCCGCTCCCGGGGCTCCGGGTTCCGGGGCGGGACCGTCGTCGACTCCACGGTCGGGAACGGCAACTGGAGTGTGTACTCCATGCTGTTGCCGACCAGGATCAGCGCACCGCCGAAGATGGCGGCGCCCGCGACGAAGAACATCAGCCCGAAGACGACGGTGAGCCGGACCCTGAGACTGCCGCCGAGGGCTCGCAGGATCATCGGATGCGGTAGCCGACGCCGGTCAGCGTCTCGATGACCGGCTCGCCGCCGAGCTTGCGCCGCAGGGAGCGCATGGTGACCCGTACGACGGTCGTGAAGGGGTCGACGTTCTGGTCCCAGGCCCGCTCCAGCAGCGCCTCGGCCGACACCGGGGCGCCTTCGGCCCGCAGCAGTTCCTCCAGTACGGCGAACTCCTTGCGGGACAGCGAGATGTACTTGCCCTCCCGGGTGGTCTGGCGCAGATGGGTGTCGAGGCGGATGCCCGCCCGCTCCAGCACCGGCGGCACCACGGGCCGGGAGCGGCGGCCCAGGGCGCGGATCCTGGCGACCAGTTCGGCGAAGGCGAAGGGCTTGGTCAGATAGTCGTCGGCCCCGAGCCCGAGTCCGGCGACCCGCTCGGCCACCGTGGTGGAGACGGTGAGCATCAGCACCCGTACCCCGGAACCGGAGGCGACGGTACGGCGGCAGACCTCATCGCCGTGGACCAGGGGAAGGTCCCGGTCGAGGACCATCACGTCGTACGTGTGCACCGAGGCGTTCTCCAGCGCCGACGCGCCGTCGTGGACGACGTCCACCGCGAACCCTTCCTGGCGGAGCCCCTCGGCCATCGCATCGGCGAGCATCTCCTCGTCCTCAACCACGAGCACCCTCATACGTCTCCTGCCGCTCCCTCACCGCGCCGGCCCGGTTCAAGCCAACCGGATCAAGCCGAACCGGAACTAGCCGAACCGGATTGAGTAGTCAAGTATCCGGGTCCGATGTGAAGACAGCGTGAGCGGCTTCGCTCACCGTGGCCGCACGCCCGATGACGTCCACTGGTAGACACCACCCGGACGACGGCTCCCCATGGACACACCACCGCCGTTCACTCCTCACGAAGGCTGATCGACCATGTCGCACCAGCGGCTCACCGCCGCCCCGGACCGCCCGGACACCGCCACCCGTTCGCGGCGGCGCAGACGCGCTTCCGCCGGCCGGACCGCCCTGCTGACGCTGGTGGCGCTCACCGGGGCCGGAGCCCTGGTGTGGGCGGGGTGCGCCGCGGTGCCCGACCCGCCGGGCGGGTCGGCCGCCGCTCC